>NZ_JBFVFE010000024.1:0-63465 GCF_052728615.1 Mariniflexile sp.
AATCGTTAATGCCCTGCGCAATATTCAATCAAGAAAAACCGATTCCAATTCATTTCCAAAATCTTGCATGGAAACCCTTGTTAGATTGGTTAAAACGGCAATCACCAATTCCTCTTCAGGATAGATGGCAAGTAGGGTAGAAGCACCAACGCCACCACCCGTATGATAATATTTTGGCGTGCCTTTTTTAGAGTGTTAGAGGGTTTAAAAGTGGAAATAGAATAGGTATAAAATGAAGAAAATAATTTCTATAGTTCTTGTAATGGTCGTTGTTTATTCCTGTTCAAATAAGAAGGAGCAGCCTAAAATAGTCAAACAAGAATCAAATTATTATTCAAACCCTATTTTACAAGGGTTTTACCCAGATCCAAGTATATGTAAAGCAAACGAAAATTACTATTTGATTAACTCTTCGTTTGCCTATTTTCCAGGCATCCCTATTTTTAAAAGTCCAGATTTAGTCAATTGGGAGCAAATAGGAAATGTTTTAGACCGAGCTGAGCAATTGGATTTAAGTGGCTTTGGCGTTTCTAGAGGTATTTTTGCACCAGCTATTAGATACCATAACGGTATTTTTTATGTGGTTTGCACTTTAGTTGATGGTAAAAATAATTTTGTAGTTACGGCAACAAACCCAGAAGGCCCATGGTCAAACCCAACTTGGATTCCTGAAGTTGAAGGCATCGACCCATCCTTATTTTTTGCAAAAAACGGGAAATCTTATATTGTTTATAATAGCATACCACCAAATAATGTTAGTTTGTATGATGGCCATCGAACCATTAAAATGTACGAGTTCGATATTGAAAACTTAAAAGTTAGCGGACAGGAAAAATTATTAATTAATGGTGGTACTGATATTTCAAAAAAGCCCATTTGGATTGAAGGTCCCCATATATTTCAAAAGTATGGATTTTATTATTTAATCGCTGCCGAAGGCGGTACTGCGGAAGAACACTCAGAAGTCGTTTTCAAAAGTAAAACCATTGAAGGCCCTTATGAAAGTTATAAAAATAATCCCATTTTAACCCAACGCCATTTAGACGACAATAGATTAAATCCAATTACGTCAACAGGTCATGCCGATATGGTTGAAGATAATAATGGTAATTGGTGGGGCGTGTTTTTAGGGTGCAGACCTTATGATAGAATTCATTACAATACAGGCAGAGAAACGTTTTTGGCACCTGTGGAATGGCAAAATGAATGGCCCATTTTTAATTTGAATGGCGATGTGGTAAGGAAATTTTATCCGACACCCAACAATGTGGTTAAGGCTGATAAAAGTTTCAAATACAGCGGGGAATATACTCATAGAGAAGAATTCAACAATTCGGAATTAGGTTTTGAATGGTTGTTTTTAAGAACTCCAAAAGAGCGTTGGTATCAAATTTCTGATGATGCTTTAATGATTACTACACGACCTGAAACTGTTTCAGAGAATGTTAATCCCAGTTTTATAGGACATAGGCAACAGCATATAAAAGGTAATGTAAGTACTGAAATGTTATTTGAAACAGATAAAACCAATGAAAAAGCAGGTTTAATTACGTTTCAAAATGAATCACATTTTTACTATTTATGCAAGTCTTTTAAAAATGGTAAAGCCGTTATTCAATTGTACCAATCTTCAGAAAATGGTATGGAAGAACTAGCTAGCAAAGCATTAAAAACCAAACAACAAATTAAATTAAAGATTGAGTCTCAGGGTACGGCCTATAATTTTTTATATTCCGAAGGCGATGATAATTGGGTTAATTTAAAAGAAGGTGTTGATGCCCGCTATTTAAGCACGAAACAAGCTGGAGGTTTTGTAGGTACTATTTATGCTATGTACACAACTTCTTTAGGTTTAAAGAGTTCTAACAAAGTCGTTTTTAATTGGTTTGAAATTGAAAATTCAGATTAGGGAAACGTGTTGAAATTATATGATTTTAAGTAAAATTTGAATATTGATTATAAGTTAATGAATAAAATAATATCAAATAAACGGGCTAAGTATTTATTAAATTTTAAATACACACTATTAATCTTAATACTTATTAAAGGATTTAGTGCTTACGCACAAAGTAAGGATCCAAAACAAAAGGAAAAAATGTTACAGTACATAGGGACTTGGTATAGTACGGATAATATTACCGACACAAATCTTCCGGAAGACCCAAAAATAAAAATGACTGTTGTAGCAAAATTGGGGATAGACAACGGACTTCAAGTAGAGGTGTTTGAAAAAGTTCTACAAGAATGGAGCACTATTCTTGTTGAACTTATTAATTATGATGAATTAACGAATCAAATCGTTGCTTCGGGTATCAATAAAAATGGAGATTGTTTTTACGGAAAAGGCTTCTTTTTTGACGATGATAAATGGCTAATGCAGGATACGAACGTAAATGGCGAACCTATCATGGATGTTAATTTTCAATTTATAAACAGCACAGAAGTTCTTTTAAATGGAACGTCTCCAGAAGGAGAAAAACTTTGGAAAGTGAAGTATATTAAACAAAATCCAAAATCTAAAAACATAGGGATTCAGTTGGTCTCCGTTAGGGATTTAATGCTTAAAGATAGCAAAGGGACTTTACAGCAATTAGGGCGTATGGGATATAGCTTTATTGAAACATTTGTTTATAATGATGGTAAATTTTATGATTTTAAACCTAATGAATTTAAGGAATTGGTAGAATCCCAAGGACTGAAATTTAAAGGCTCCATGGTTTTTAAAGATTTTATAGGTAATAGCAAAAATAGTATTATGGAGTGGTGGAATGCATGTGTTAAAGCCCATAAACTTGCAGGCGTTTCTTATATAACCACGTCAAATAACGAAATAAATAAAATTAAAACTTTAGAGGATTTAAAAATGTTTGCAGATTATTATAATCTGATAGGAAAACTATGCAAAGAAAATGGTATTGATTTTGGCATCCACAATCATGTTGATGAATTTAATGTGATTGACGGACATATAATTTATGATTATTTATTGGAAAACACCAATCCAAAGTATGTCTTTTTTGAATCTGATTTGTATTGGATGAAAGTGGCCAAGGTTAACCCTATAGATTATTTTAAAAAATATCCAGGGCGTTTTTTAAGTTGGCATGTAAAAGACAATGAAGAGTTGGGGCAGAGTAATGAAACAGATTTTAGAAGCATTTTTGAATATTCAGAATTGGCAGGACTCAAATACAATATTGCCGAAGTAGAGAAGTATAATTTTCCAGTAATAATTAGTGTGGAACTGGCTTATCACTATTTGTATGATTCCAATTTTGTTGAGCGTTACTCGGAAAATAAAAAAGTTGATTAATGTTAATAAATAGGAAGTATGAAAGTTGTAACAATTTTTTTTATAGGTGTTTTTTTTAGTGTTCATGCACAGAACAATAAAGCATTAAAACCACGCGAATTTTACAATGCTAAATACGAACCCGAAACAGGAATTTATCACGGCGCTGGTCAGGATAAAAAAGGATTTAAGGATTATGTGAATGCCGTTGGACAAGATAAGACACCAATAATTTACATGACCTATATTAATTTAACTGCTTCAGTAGAAAAGATTAAATCTTGGGGAAAAGATCTGAAACATGTTCTAGATAGCTTGCCAAAAGGGATTATGCCCCAAATTGGCTTAGGACTTACTGGTGGTAATGATACTGGGGCAGGTTTGGATAAAGATGTTGCGGATGGTAAATACAATGCGCAGTTGAGGGCATTTTATAAGGTGCTTTTGGATTTGGATAGACCATCCTTTACCAGAATAGGTTACGAGTTTGAGGGCGATTGGAATGGGTATTCACCTGAAAGTTATAAAAAAGTATTTATTATTATTTCCAAAGCATTTAAGGAAAAAAATATAAAATCGGCTACGGTTTGGTGTTCGGGTGGTGGCTCTGCAAATTTTATGAGTATTGAAAAGTTAATGGCATATTACCCTGGTGATGACTATGTAGATTGGTGGGGTATTGATGTTTTTAGTCCTGAAGAATTTTATGATATTGGCTTACAAAACTTTTTTGATGCTGCTCATACTCATTTTGATGCTGCTCATACTCATAAAAAACCAGTGATGATTGGTGAATCTACACCACGATACGTTGGGGTTTTGGATGGCGAAATATCTTGGGAACATTGGTTTAAACCTTATTTCGAGATGTTATATGATAATCCAGGGATAAAAGCATTTTGCTACATCAATTGGGATTGGGAATATTGGTCTGACAAAATTGGTTTTCAATGGCATGATTGGAAAGATGCCCGTATAGAAAAAAATCCATTTGTATTGGAGGCTTATAAAACGGAAATGGATAAACCAATATTTATCCACACACAAACACATAAATAATGAACTTCAATATTACACAAATAGCAACCATTCTTTTAAAGATGATAACTTAATTATTGAAGCTAAAAAAGAAGCCATTCATGGGTTTAATTACTCCTCCACAAGAATTAAAACCGATAACAAATTTGAATTTAAGTACGGCAGAATTGATATAAGAACAAGTATGCCTTCAGCCACAGGTACTAGGGTTGCTTTTTGGTTATTGAATAAAGATTATTCCGTTCAAAACCCAGCTGCAGAATGGCCCAGTGGAGGCGAAATAGACATTATGGAGTATTTAGGATAGGATAAGACCAAAATTTTAGGAACGCCTCATTATGGTTCAGACTTAGCAAATCACAAGTATAATTCAACATATTATACTACTACAAATGAAGGTTTCGATAAAGCATATTATTTGTTCTCATTGGTTTGGGAGGAAGATAAAATAACTTGGTTAGTAAATGATGAAGTGTATAAAACATTTACACCCAACGATACTGGTGGTCAACCTTATCCTTTTAATGATGAGTTTTACTTACTAATAAGTTTGTCTGTTGGTGGTAATTTGCCAGTGTCACCCATACCCACTGAGTATTCTGCATTTTTAATTGTGGATTATATAAGGGTTTTTCAAAAATAATGAATTTGAATGATAAACTGTAATGCATAAAATTTATAAAATACATTTTCTTGTTTTTTTTTTCTTGATTTGCCAAGTTTTAGAAGCTATGGGCAATGGAGCTCAAGAACTTTTAAATAAATCTTGATTATTAAATGTTGTGCATAAATCCATAAAAAATTAATTAAATCAAATAACTTAAAGAAAATAAAATGAAACAAGGTGTTATAATAGGCTTTCTTGGAAAAACACAAGACCGTTTTTCAGAATATCAGAATCCAGCATCCACTAGAGAAAAATTAGAAATTGTATCTAAGATTGATGGCTTTGATGGGGTAGAGATGGTGTACCCTTATGAAAACGGTACGCCCGAAGAGACTATGAAATTAATGAAAGAATTCCAATTAAACTTTGGAGCTATCAATGTAAATATAAAAAAAGAGACCGAATGGGTAGCAGGAGCTTTGAGTCGTCCAGATAAGGCTATTCGGGACCGTGCGGTAGCCATGATTAAAAAGGCTAAGGATTTCGCAAAAGCAGTGGGAGCACCTCATGAAACGTGTTGTCCACTTTCAGATGGTTATGATTTGCTTTTTCAGATAGATTATAAAAAGGCTTGGAATTCAATGGTAGAAACTATTGGTGAAGCATCTGATTATTTGCCTGAAATCCCTCTTTTTATTGAACCTAAATATTCTGAAACCCGTGTGCATTGCCAATTGGATTCTACAGCAAAGGCTTTGTTGTTGCTAAAAGAAGTGGGCAATGAAAATACGGGAATTACATTGGATTTTGGACACTCACTTCAAAGTGCCGAAAATCCAGCCCAATCCTTGGTAACTATTTATGAAAGTGGATTTGATGCCTATATTCATACAAATGATAACGACTCGAAAGCCGATTGGGATTTACTTGGAGCCAGTCGTCATTTTCTACACTATGTAGAATTGATGTTTTGGGCGCAACAATATAATTACGACAAGTACTTTACTACAGATGCATCTCCTCGAATTTTTGATATTTTAGATTTTTTCAACCGTCATTCCGAAATTACTTTAGGTGCTTATAATTTAGCAAAATCACTTAACGCTGAAGAGATTTTACAAATGATGCAGAATGAAGATTTTAACGGTTTGATGAAACTTGTAAATAAAGGCATTTATAGAATCTAAAATGGATACCTGTTAAACGAATAACACGCTTATCGTATGGTTCGGTATTATTCATAAAACATTTAAAGTACAGATTTTTATTAATCTAAATAAAATTTAAGTACATGACAAAAAATTAGATTGACCTTCTGTAAATGGTACTAATCCCACTGAAATTGAGACCTGTCAGGTTTTTAAAACCTGACAGGTCTGGAACACATGAGATTATTAAACTGCTGACAATTAGTTATATAACATTTATTTTTCAATTTTTGTCATGTACTTATAAATAAAATATAATAAAAACATAAAAATGAACAATAACAATTTCTTAAAGCATTCTATAATTGTATTATGCCTAATTTCTACGCTATTAAGTGTCGCTCAAAAATCAAAAATTAATATGCCTAATGGACGTATCGCTTTTAGTTCTGATGGAAATTTACATGATTCAGATGATTGGGGAGCGACCGCTTTTTCACTAGCACTTTTGCATTATGCAGATTTAGAAAAACGCTTTGTACATTATGACTATAATAATCATTTAGGGAATTCTAGAAAAAGTTGGGAAAAAATGATGGACGAGGCTGCCAAAGGTGGTGCTAAACGATTTGGACTCGATGTCTCTAAAGTGTTTAATGACCAAACTGAAAAGGAAGCCGCAATTGCCAATTTTGTTAAAGAAGCTAAAAAAAGCAGTAAAAATAATCCACTTTGGTTTATATGTGCTGGTCCAATGCAAATGGCTTATAGTATGATAGCCGCTACTCCAGAAAATAAACGGCAATTTATTTATGCCATATCTCATAGTACATGGAATGAAGATCATACTCATGGAGAAACTGAAAAAACCTGGGCAGATATGAAAAAGGATTTTCCGACAGTAACTTACTATGATATTATTGACCAAAACAATTCAAATGGTGAAGATGATTTTCAATCTCATATAAACAACTGGAAATGGCTAAAAAATAGCTCAAATAAAAATTGGCAATGGTTATACAATATGGATGATACTTACCAAGTGGATGAGTTAGAAAGTTGGAATTCTAATACAGAAAAACATTTTGATATTTCTGATACGGGTTTGACTTATTGGTTAATTACTGGAGGCCCAAACAATGGTAATGAAAAAGCAGGGTGGAAAGAAGTGAAAGCACTTTTTGAAAACAAACCAATCGAAATTACTAGCCCAACACCAGATATTAAACTAACCTCTAGCGATTATATTTTTATAGAAGCAGAAAACACGGCTTCCAATTTACAAGAATGGGATCTTATAAAAAAGGGTGATGCTAATTACACTGAAAAAGCTTCTGGTTGGGCGCATATTGAGTTTACAGGTAATATTGCGAATACGGGAGAACCAAATTCACCTTTAGAATACACTTTTGTTGCACCTAAAGATGGAAACTTTAGGTTATTAATGATGACCAGTAAACGATTGGAAGGAGCACAAGGTGATTGGTGTAATGATGGTTTTGTTAAAATGAAAGGTAATTTTACCTCGGAAACAAATTTATCTAAAGAGGAGTTAGAAAATTATATTAAATATTTTCAAGAAGGTAGTACTAATACATCTGAATTAGAATGGTATTGGGGGC
This sequence comes from Mariniflexile sp., assembly GCF_052728615.1. Taxonomy (NCBI): domain Bacteria; kingdom Pseudomonadati; phylum Bacteroidota; class Flavobacteriia; order Flavobacteriales; family Flavobacteriaceae; genus Mariniflexile; species Mariniflexile sp. The sequence continues at coordinate 7,708 of NZ_JBFVFE010000024.1, forward strand.
AACGAGCAGAAAAAGGGTCACATGTGTTTTTTGATTTAATCTATGGATTAAAAAAAGGAGAACAATATACTTTAACCTTAGCGGGAAGATCAAAACGGTTTAGTGTTGATTATTTAGTGTTTTATGATGCAGACAAATTTAGTTTAATTGATGCGAAAGAACTTTTTAAAAATTAAAAATTTTAATAAGGGATTTGTAAACCAATCGTTTTTTTGTTCTATGTGGGAGTATTTTTCAATTATAAGTTTCTGCGCCAAAATGAGGGAAATTCTTTATTGAAACTCATAAGGATAGTATCATAGGTAAATTAGTAAATAAAAGAATAGGTATAGGCGTTTAGACCACCCTTGTTAAGTATTGATTTTATTGGCATTTATTTGTAATTAACCATCTTTCTTATTAACACATCGAAGATTGTACCCATATTTGACCTCCTATTGTATCTAAAATGATATTCGTCAAGGTAATTTTGCATATACTCTTTACTACAGTGATGGTGAATTCCCCTGAGCCATCCTTTTATGTTCATAATGTGTATATGCAATTCTTTAAGATTCTCACCCTCCCCTGAAGCCACTTGTTTCAGTTTTAAGAACTCCTTTTTCAAAGGCGCATATCCTCTCCATTTGTCTGTGATCATGGTTGCTTCGTTTGAAACATATTTCACCAAGAAGCCCCCCAGTTCTTTTGCTGAGGAATGTTCGATAACGTCTGCATAAGCTCTGCCAACTCCATCTTCCAAAATTTCGATGGCAAGGACCATTAATTTTTTCGACCCCTTGCTTCTGCCTTTTTTGCCTTCTTCTGGCCCTCCAATCACAAACTCATCTGCGTGAACTATACCTGTTAACGGGCTTTTAAGGCTGCTTTTCATGGCTTTTTTGAACTTTTTGCTTGAATGCCCAACACGTTTTTTGGCGAAGTCCAAACTCGCTGCTCAATTCCAACGAAGACATCCCTTTTTTCTTGGTACTTATCTTAAACGTGATGTGAAATGCAACCAAAATCTAAAATTTCAATTTTTCAAACATCGTGCCTGTTGTCGGACTTTCATCATATTTACATTTCAAACATCTTCGTGAAAATGGTTTCCTGCCATTGTAATATTTATCATGATGACATTTTCTGCAAACAAAACCATCCTCCCATTTTATTAACGAAAGGTATTCATAACAGTCCCTATCTTCCTTAAACCGCTTGTTAAATATTATTGAGTTCACACCTATAAACCTCTCCCTTGTACTCATCTGACAAAGGTAATATTATATTATTTAATGGGAGACCTAAACGCCTATACCAGTATTAATAAATACAAAACGTTTTCAAAACACACGAATGGTGAGAAAGTATTGCCTATTTATTCCAACCAGAAAATCAATATTTATTTGAAGGAAATAGCAAAAGATTGTAGCATACATAAAAATTTGACCTTTCATGCTGCCAGACATACGTTTGCAACTACGGTGATGCTATCCAATGGTGTGCCCATAGAAACCTTTTGTAGTTCTTCTGGGTTCTTTCAAAGTAGTAAAATGATGAGTAAATAATAAGTGTGAAGGTGTTTTAGGGCCGTTTGTGGTCATTTTTTTTTAATGGCAGACCGACTACCATTTACTATGCTAATGTAATGATTTTGCTAATAATGGTTAAGTTTTAAAAAGCGTTTGCCCTGTATCTAGTTCTTTTAATTTGTAACTTTTTATCGAGGGAAATACTCTCTATAGTTGTTAACTATTACTAATAGCATATAATAAAATTATATTCCCTTGTTTTCGTATTGACATTTATTAAAAAACACATATATTTGTTCATATATTTTTACTGTTCACGAATAATGAACATTTAAAAACAATGAACATAAAGAATTAATAAAATGAATGAAGTAGATATTCTAAATAATGCAATTCATAATTTAGAGAAAGATATTCCCTTAACATGGGATTGGAAAACTATGGATTATAATAAAGATATTGGTATTGATGGAGAATTAGATATTATGATAAACAACCAAAAAATAATAATGGTTGTAGAAGTAAAAAAGGACGTTAAAAACCACCAACTATTTAACATCATTAATAATAAATTCCAAAACTTTTTATTGGTAGCAGAAAAACTATATCCAAAAGTAAAAAAGGAACTTAGGGAAAATCAAGTGAATTATTTAGAGGGTAATGGGAATGTGTATATTAACAAAGGAGGCTTATTTCTTTATATAGATACAAATAAAACAGCTAAAACCCTAAAGGAAAAAGGAAATAGGGCATTTACTAAAACGGGTTTAAAAGTACTGTTTCAATTTTTGTTAGAACCTAAATTAATCAATCAAACCCAACGAGACATTGCAGAAGTTACAAATGTTGCTTTGGGTAATATACCCTTAATTATAAATGGTTTGTTAGAAACGAACCTAATTTTAAAGTTGAACAAAAACGAATATGTAATTAATAATTACGAAGAATTACTTAATAAGTGGATGGCAGAATATGAGCAAACTTTAAAGCCTACCCTTTTTAAACAACGATTTCGTTTTCAAAACAAAAATCAAGATTGGAAAACATTAGAATTCAATACAGATAAAACAGTGTGGGGTGGTGAACCCGCAGGAGATATTATAACCAATCATCTACGACCAGAAAATTTTACTGTTTACACAAAGGAAACTAATAAAGATTTAATGTTGAATTATAGATTATTACCAGACGATGAAGGCGATATATGGGTATATGATATGTTTTGGAAAAATAATATTAATACGAACACAGTACCTAAACAATTGGTATATATAGATTTAATGATAACCAATGATAAAAGATGTAAGGAAACAGCAAAAATAATTTTCAATGAGCATATACAACCAAACATATAAAGAACTAGCAATTCCCTATTTCAAAGAAGTTTTTGACATTATAGATAAAGTCATGTTAAAACTAAATGTGCCTTATTATCTAATTGGAGCGAGTGCCATAGCATTAGAATTATTAAAAGATGGCATCAAGCCTAGTAGAGGTACAAAAGATATTGATTTTGCCATCATGATTTCATCTATTCAAGAATTTGAAACCATTGTTAAAGAACTGGGTAACTATGGATTTAATAAAGTTGAAGCACCTTGGCCCCTGTACAATGATAAATTTAACATCGTTATAGACTTATTGCCATTTGGGGAAATTGAAGAAAAATTTACAGCAAATTTCAATGAACGTTATACCGATTTGCCTGTTTTAGGTTTTAGTGAAGTATTACAAGACCCTGAAACGGTACAAATAAAAGAAAAGTTTATTCAGATACCATCCTTACCAGGGATGGTTATTTTAAAGTTAATTGCTTGGAGTGATAGACCAGAGTGGATAGGACGGACAAAGTGAACCACATAAAAAATCACTTCAACCTGAATTATAAAAGGAATTGCAATAATTATGTCTATGCTCAATTTAATCCGCTGAAGGTGGTTCACCTTGGCCGTTTTTCGCACATTGATCTTAAAATTAAAATTCAATCATTTATGAAATCGCACTTTTTGTTGTTCTGTTTAATTATAATTCAGCAATCTTTTGCTTGTTCCCTGCAACACAAACAGAAATTTGATATTTATACAGATGCCCATAAAGTTTCAATTGTATATAGTGCGGAAGGGCCAGCTTTAGATTCTATTACGGCAAACCTTTTGGCACAAGATATTAAACAAGTAACTGGTTTTTTACCTCCTGTTTTGGTAGGTGCAAAAAACATAAAAGGTAATGTGATTGTGGTTGGGGGTTTAAATTCATCTTTAGTCCGTTATTTTAGTGGACATGTAAAAGCGCCAAAAGAGTTTCAGTTACAAAAAGAGAGCTACCAATTATCAGTAACACCCAATCCTTTTGATAAAAAAGGGCGCGTCTTGGTAATTGCGGGAACCGATGCACGGGGCACTGCTTTTGGTGTTTTTTCTATTTCAAAAACAATAGGCGTTTCTCCTTGGGCGTGGTGGGCAGATGTGCCGATTAAAAAACAGAAAAATTTAAGTATCGATCAGGATTTATTTTTTTCCAAATCACCTGCTGTGGAGTACAGAGGTATTTTTCTAAACGATGAAGATTGGGGTTTACAACCTTGGGCAGCCAATACGTTGGAGCCAGAAACAAAGGATATAGGCCCTAAAGCCTACGCCAAAATATTTGAACTTTTACTTCGTTTAAGGGCCAATACCATCTGGCCCGCCATGCACCCATCTACGCATGCTTTTTTTCATTACCCAGGTAACCCAGAAATGGCAAAAAAATATAACATTGTAGTGGGTAGTTCCCATGCAGAGCCTATGCTTCGCAATAATGTAGATGAATGGGATAATAAAGAAAACGGAGAATTTAATTATAAAACGAATGCCAAAAATGTGGCTGCATATTGGGAAAATCGCATTAAGGAAAGTAAGGATTTAGAAGCTATTTATACCATGGGGATGCGCGGAATTCACGATAGCGGTATGGAAGGGGTAGAAAGTAAAGAGGAGGCAGCCCATATTTTAGAAACCGTGATTGCAGATCAGCGTGCTATATTACAACAGAATTTAGGCAAAAAAATCACTCAGATTCCCCAATCGTTAACTTTATACAAGGAAGTATTGGATCTCTACGATGAAGGTATTGCAGTTCCCGACGATATTTCCATTGTTTGGACCGATGATAATTATGGTTACATAAAAAGGTTGAGTAACGAAAATGAACGCAAACGATCGGGCGGTACCGGCGTATATTACCATGATTCTTATTGGGGAAGGCCACATGATTACTTATGGTTAAACTCCACACATCCTTCTCTTTTATGGGAAGAAATGCACAAAGCCTATACCACGGGAGCAAAGAAAATTTGGATATTGAATGTGGGCGACATAAAACCCGGGGAATATAAATTGCAATTATTTTTTGATTTGGCTTTTGAGCCCGAAAAATTTCCTTCAACAGACCAGGTGAAAGCACATGGGGAAAATTTTTATTCTGAAATATTTGGAGATGAACGGGGCAAGGAAATCAATGCCATCCAATACCGCTATTATGCTTTGGCTTTTGAGCGCAAGCCCGAGTTTATGGGCTGGAGCCAGACGGAGCCCATAACCCCTGTCCAGAAAACCGCGTACAGCCCTTTTTTATGGAACGATGAAATTCAGGCGCGTATCAGTGCGTACCAAGACATACAGGACAGGACCGAAAAGCTAGCTTCAAGACTTGATGAAAGTTTGCAAAACGCCTTTTTTGAATTCGTGTATTACCCAGTTTTCGGAGCTTCCCTAATGAACAAAAAATTTCTGTATAGAGATCAAGCTTTGGCATATCAAAAAGAAGGAAGGTGGAATTCCGAAGCTTTTTTAAAAGCTTCCCACGGTGCCTATGATAGTATAACAAGCTTAACGGAAAAATACAATACCACTGTGGCTGATGGTAAATGGAACGGAATGATGAGCATGCACCCACGGGATTTACCTGTATATGAAAAGATAGACTTAAACATAGAAGCATCAACCCATAGTAGCGGTAATAAAGTAGGAATGTCTCCAGAAAAAAACATAATTGATAAAGCTGCTTTTTATACATTACCCACTTTTTATGCGGAAAGCAAGCAAACCCATTTTATCGATATCTTTTTAAAAGAAAAAGGAAATGACACTTGGGAGATTACCAAACAGCCAGCTTACCTTCAGTTTAATAAAACCAAAGGAAACTTGTCTAATGAAGAAAATTTTCAAGAACACTTAATTGTTTCAGTGGATTGGGAGGCGTGGAAAAAAAGTTCTAAACCCAAAAATACACAATTTACATTAAAAGCGGGAGATAACGATTTTACCATTCATGTCCTTATGGAAAGTTATAATGATATTCCAAAAAAAGCCTTTATAGAAAAAAATGGCATGGTGGTAATGTATGCCGAAAATTATTCATCCATAGAAAATAAAGAATTGTTTACGTGGAACAAGATCAATGATTTGGGCTATAGTAATCATGTCATGCAAGCGAGTCCGTTATATGCTTACCCTATAGATACACTGGCAATTGAAAAAAAAGCACCGGTTCTAACTTATAATCTATATACCAAGAGCGCCACAAAAGAAGCAGATATCATTATACACGCTTTGCCCACCCATCCCATCACTAATAAACACAGTGTTAGGTTGGGGGTTCAGTGGGATGATGAACCTATTACGATTTTGGATTTTAAAACTGTAGGCAGGAGCGAAATTTGGAAACAAAACGTACTCTCTAATACCGCTGTAATCCAACTTCCTGTAAAGAGCGAAAAAACAGGAAAGCACCGCATCAAATTGTATATGGTAGATCCGGGGGTGACCTTGGATTATATCTATTTGCAGTTGCAACCCGATTCTCAGCTGCCATATTCCATTGTTCCAGAAACTTTAAATGAGCAATAAAAAAAGAGAAAAAACGTCATTGTTAATTTAAAAAAGCACCGGTTTTTAAATCTCCGTAGTCACAGTGCTTTTATTTCCGTAAGTTTTGTTTGTAATTTCTAGGTAATTTACCCATAAAATTTTTAAAGATTCTTGAAAAATATAAAGGGTCGTCAAATCCCATTTTGAAACGGATTTCTTTAATGCTTAAATCCGTATAATTTAAAAAATCACACGCCTTTTGTATTTTTTTTAAATTAAAAAAAACCAATAAGGGATAGCCAGTTTTAATTTTGAATTTAGTGTGTAAATAGGATTTGGAATAGTTGAATTTTTCAGCAATCTCATCCAGCGTGAAATTCATTTCTAAATTGTTTAATAGGAAATCCTTTATTAATGCGAATCAAGTGTTGAAAAGTAAAACCCATTACGATTTATACGACAATATAGGGGGCGTTAGCCCTAAAATCGTCGTAGATACACGTTAATTAAATAAAAAGGGGCGTAGCCCTGTTATCTTCGTAAAATAACACGATAATGAACAAAAAAGATATGGCCCTGAAATTCAATAAACATGGCAAACACGTACACAATTGTTTTTATAAAAGATGTCAGGGCTAAAGCCCCTAATCCGTCATCATGGCTCATTTTGCTACTAAGACTACAGGGCTAACGCCCCTAAGTCAAGCGCATAATCCAATTTTCTATCGGCTAAATAGTTGCAATGTTTTAACTCTTGATTCGCATTATTAAATCAACCAAAGTGTCACTATGTTGCGAGTCCGTACTCGATTCAAAATCATGGTAAGTAAAAAACCACCGTTAGAAACGGTGGCTTTGATTTTCAGATTAGACCCAAAGGGTCATAAGACTCATCCATGGTGTTCTTGATATTTCACATAACGTTTAATCATATCTTCATCTAATCCTATTGTACTCACAAAATAATCCCTTGACCAAAAGTGATTGCCCCAATATGGCTTTTGTTTCAAATTTGGGTAAGTCTTGAAAAGTTTTAGATGGGCAAACCTAAAAAATGGCAGAGCCTTTAAAACATGACCACCGTCAAAGACGGTGGTTTTTCAATGATAAATAAAATCTCTCCCAATGGGTATTTAAAATTACCTTTTGTGGTTCCCTAGGTTCTTTCAAGGTGCTAAGTGCTGGGTAAATTTTGATCGTGAAGATGTTTTGGGGCCGCTTGTGGTCATTTTTTTTTTTAGGCAGACCGACTACCATTTACTCTGTCAATATACTAATTTTAGTAATAATGACGAAATTTTTAAAAGCATTTGCCCTGGCAATATATATGACCTAATAGTATTTTAAATGGTTCCCACTAAGGTTTTTATCTGTAGGTTTTGCTTGATTGCCTTGAAAAAAATTCTATGTTCTAGCGTTTTTCGTACACATTGGCTATAAATCTTGTTTTCCACTTTAATTGGTTGTTTATATGTTTTTAATATTTCTGCTTTTTAGTGGATTATTGTTTGGAGCTTAAATATTCAGTTTTTCTAATTTTTCTTGATACTTCTTAATCTCATCACGAAATTTAGCCGCTACAATAAAGTCCAAAGCTCTCGCAGCTTCTTCCATAAGCTTGCGTTTTTCCCTGATTTTCTTTTCCAGTTCTGGTTTGCTCAGGTACAAGGACTCCGGTTCTGCGGCTTTGGCGGCTTCCAGTTCGTAACTATAAGTGCTTACCGAATTTTTTGATAAAGCATTATTCAAACTCTTATTTAATGCTTTTGGTGTGATGTTATGTTTCGTGTTATACGCTATTTGTTTTTCACGTCTGTAATTCGTTTCATCAATGGTTTTTTGCATGCTGTTGGTTATTTTATCGGCATACATAATGGCTTTACCATTTAGGTTTCTGGCAGCTCTACCAACGGTTTGTGTCAAGGAGCGGTTAGAACGTAAAAAACCTTCTTTATCGGCATCCAAAATGGCAACCAACGATACTTCGGGCAAGTCCAAACCTTCTCTTAAAAGGTTGACTCCAACCAACACATCAAACAAGCCTTTACGCAAATCTTGCATGATTTCAACACGTTCTAAAGTATCCACATCACTATGGATATAACGGCAGCGTATTTGGATTCTGTCTAGATACTTAGTCAGTTCCTCAGCCATACGTTTGGTTAAAGTAGTCACTAATGTACGTTCATCTTTTTCAACACGCTGTTGGATTTCTTCAATCAAATCGTCAATCTGGTTTAAACTGGGACGAATTTCAATAACGGGATCCAACAATCCTGTGGGCCGAATTACTTGCTCCACATAAACCCCATCCGTTTTTTGCAGTTCATAATCTGCGGGTGTCGCACTTACATAAATGACTTGATTTTGAATGGCTTCAAATTCCTCAAACTTTAAGGGGCGGTTGTCCATGGCTGCGGGTAATCTAAACCCGTAATCCACTAGGTTTTCCTTTCTGCTTCTGTCGCCGCCGTACATGGCGTGCACTTGCGAAATGGTAACATGGCTTTCATCCACCACCATTAAATAATCATCCGGGAAATAATCCAACAAACAAAACGGGCGGGTTCCAGGAAGTCGCCTGTCCAAATAGCGTGAATAGTTTTCAATACCAGAGCAGTAGCCCAATTCCCGAATCATCTCCAAGTCAAATTCGGTACGTTCTTTCAAACGTTTTGCTTCCAAATGTTTGCCAATATCTTTAAAATAATCATGTTGTTTTACCAAATCGTCCTGAATTTCTTTGATAGCACTTTGAAGAACATCTGGTGACGTGACGAACATATTCGCAGGATAAATAGTAAGCAAATCGTATTTTTCAACCACTTGATTGGTTTGGATGTTGAAGGATTCCATATCTTCAATTTCATCGCCAAAAAAATGGATCCTGAAGGCATCATCGGCATAACTCGGGAAAATATCAACGGTATCACCTTTTATTCTGAAGTTTCCATGATGAAATTCGCCTTCGGTACGGGAGTATAAGCTTTGCACCAATTGATGCAATAATTTGGTTCTTGAAATGACTTGGTCTCTTTCGATGGTAATGACGTTTTTTTGAAATTCCACCGGGTTTCCAATACCATAAATACACGATACAGATGCAACCACCAACACATCCCGTCTTCCGGAAAGTAAGGACGAGGTGGCGCTTAAACGCATTTTTTCTATTTCTTCATTAATAGATAAATCCTTTTCTATATAAACCCCAGAAACCGGAATGTAGGCTTCGGGTTGGTAATAGTCGTAGTAAGACACAAAATACTCCACCGCATTTTTTGGAAAAAATTGTTTGAATTCGGAATATAATTGGGCCGCCAAAGTTTTGTTGTGCGCTAAAACCAAGGTTGGTTTTTGTACTTCTTCAATAACATTGGCTACCGTAAAGGTTTTACCAGAACCCGTTACGCCAAGTAAGGTTTGGTATTTTTCGTTGGCATTAATACCGGCAACCAGCTGTTTGATGGCTTGGGGTTGATCGCCCGTTGGACTGAATCCGGATTCAATTTTGAATTTCATATTCTGAATAAATACTTAAAAGTATAAGAGTGGACTAAATTACTTAAAGTTGTTGGGATTTAAAATTTAAGAATAGAATTTTTAGAAATCGCCTATTTTGATAAAAACGCAATCATGTGTTTGCGATTAAGCTGGCTGATGGTTTGCGTTAGGGGTTGCAGCGGCATCCTTTTTAAACTAAAAATGAAACCAAACTTTGTTTTGAACAAAAAATTGGCAGATGGCTTCGTCCTTCGTACTCGCCATGACGTTTAAAAAGATATAGCGGAAAACCCGACCCTCCCGATAGTTATCGGGAGGGTAACGCCCAAATTATAATTCATCGTTTTAAAGCAAAATGCCCTTTAATTTCAAACGATTCGCCATTTTGGATGACGTTGGCAACAAACCAATAATCATCTGAAGGCATATTATATCCATTAAAAGTACCATCCCATCCCGTCACCGTATGTGGTAAGGTTTTTAATAATTTGCCGTATCTGTTATAAATATACACGATGGTTCCTGGCAGTTGGTTTACGCCCACTATATGCCAAGTATCAAAAAAGCCATCGTTATTTGGGGTAAAAAATTTAGGAATGTCTATCACAAAAACTTGGGTGGTAACGTCTTCACAACCATTCAAATCCCGTATGGTAACCACATGAGGTCCAAAACTAACGTTAGAAAACACATTGGAAGTTTGCGGTTCGCCATCATCTAAAATAAACACATAATTTCCAATACCGTCAATATCAACGGTAATGCTGTTTGGGTCTGCAAAATCTACGGTGGACGTAACGTTTATTTTAGCTATTTCAGACTCTATTACTGAAAAGAGTTTGGTATAAGAACAATCGTTAGACATTGTGTGAGGTGTAGTAACTGTTACAGAATAGTCACCTATTTCTGAAGCATCATTTAAAATTACTTGCGGTGTTGTTGCACCTTCATTAATCCATGCAGGGGTACTTAGTTTGGACCAAACATAAGTATCATTTGGATTTCCGGTATAGGCATCAATAACCAAGGGCACCGCATTATTGCACAAAGGTACTATATCGTTAATAGGTATAATGGGCAGTGGATTGACGCGTGTGGTAAACTGGGTAATATCAAAACAACCTGTGTTGCTGTTTTGTATTCTTGCATAAATGACTTCCCCGTCAAATGATTCGTGGAGCTCGTTTAAGTTATTCGACGCAGTTTCCGTATCGGCCAAGGAACTGTAATAGGTTACGGTATGTGTACTTGCATCTTGTGATCCTAAAATATTGTTTCTTGTTGCTGATAAATCAAATACTAAAAAGCCATCAAAATCATCATCACAATCCATTAAATCGGGCGTGGTGTTCGCTATTGGGTTTTGGTTGATCTGCAGGTTGAACGGACGCACCATATAACATCCAGTTGTATTTGATGACACTCTAACAAATAAGGCATGGTTACTGGCGGTGTAATTAAATATATTCCCCATTGGCATCACATTGGCATCCGCATCTGCCTGTGTGTTGTGGTATGAAATGGTTACATCGGTAGCACTATTTACCACCATGGTATTTACCAACGACAAGTCGTAAGTATCCGTATCGTTGTCGCATATAGCAATGGTTCCCAAAGCATTGGTTGGAGGTGGTAAAATAACTTGAAGTTCTAAAGGAATCACACTGTAACAGCGCGTTAATGTGTTTGCGACTTTAATATAGACTGTTTTAGCGTTGGAATTGTAATTAGTAGGTGTTGTAATTTGATTGGTGTTATCCAATCCGTCATTGGGATTGATGTCGCTTTGGTTTTCAAAATAATTTATGATTAAATTGCTTTGTACCCGGTCGTTAATATCAAAATCGGCAGTTTCCAAATTGAAAAAAGTAATTCCGTCATAATCGGTATCGCATGAAACTAAAGGTGCTTTTACCTGACTGATATCGGGAGCAGCCACAATATTTATTCCAAGTTCTTCCACTACATAACAGAAGGAATCGCTGCTTTCAATCCGTATATAAATTGTTTGTGGATTGGTAGCATTGGTATATTGTGATGGTAATGGACTGGTATTGTTTTCCGCATTTTGTTGATTCAAATGAAATGAAATATTCAAGTTATCGGGAGACGTTAGAGCTATTTCAGTTCTTTTGGCATCTAAATCAAAAACGTTTTTGCCATCATTACTGGAATCGTCACACACCAAAAAATCAATTATTGGGTCGTAAATAGGATCTGGAGACACTTGCAATAAAAACGAAGAAGTGCCATAACAACTGGGACCGGTACTATTTTCAACCCTAACATATAAGGTTTGAGGGCTGCTGGTATTTCTAAAAATGTTGTTTTTATCGATAGCATTTGCAAGGTTTCCGGTTAAAGCATCGTTTTCAACCAAAAAGTAATAAACCTCTTTTCCTGTTTGTCCATTTAGAATTTCGGCATCTTTATCAGCCAAAATAAAATCGGCACTATTTGTACCATCATCTTTGCATATTTGAAAGTTGCTTATGGCTGGGAAATTGGAAAGTGTGTTCACTATAACTTCAAAAGGTACGATAGCATAACATCCCGTTGCAGAAAGCGCATCAGCAACCCTAACATAGATAGTTTGAGTATTGGAATTATATGCTGAAGTGCCGGTTAAAGCAGCTGTATTGGCTTCGGCATCGGCCAAAGAAGTATGGAAACTTATATTCAATCCTGTTGTGCTGGGTACTACTTCAGGAATTTTTGCATCTAAATCAATAACTGAAAAACCATCTTGGTCATTATCGCAAATTATAATATCCGTTGGTTGGGTTGTAGCCGGTGCCACTATTACTTCAATCTCGAAAGAGTTCACGGTATGGCAACCCGTAGCAATATTTTCAATACGCGCAAAAAATTGTTGTGTACCAGAAGATAAAGAAAACAGGAGTTCGTTACTACTGTTTTTATCTTCCGCATCCTGCTGTGTTGGATAATAAAAAACTTGAAAGTCTGTATTTCCGTTGGTAACGGTTTCATCCAACGCATGTAAATCGATATTCGCTATGCCATCGTCATCCGAATCGCAATAAGGAAGCGGACTCGCAGGGGTAAAATTCAGAATGGGGTTTACCAATAACCTTATTTCTGATACATCTGTACAACCGGAATCTATATTGGTTAGCTTAATATATAATGTTTTTGGGCTTGTGGCATTATAAAAAACATTTTTAGGTATTGGGTTCGTGTTGCTATCTCTATCCGCTTCGGTTTCATAAAATTCCACGGAAATATTGAACGGCAAATCGTTTGCAATATACGTTTCTACCGTGTTTAGGTCAAAAGGGAGCGTATCCGCATTGTCCTCATTATTATCACAAAGTGCAAAATCACCTGTATCGGTGGCAGTTAATAATAAATTGGTATGAAGTTCCAAGAGCACTATAGAGGCACACCCCGTTGTATTATCTTGAACCCTAACATAAAGTGTTTGTTGTTCGGGGTTTATGTTTTGATAATTGGTTTCGTTGGCTATAGGGTTGGTGCCCGTTTCGGCATCGGCATAACTTTCATGGAATGTTAACGCCACATTAGTTAGCGAACCTTGAATGTCGCTAATTATTTGGGTTAAATCAAAATCATCAAAGCCATCATGGTCAATATCACAACCATCGAGGTACCGTGTATCCCTATTTACAATTGGACTAATGGTAATATTGACATCTAAACTAGTAGTATTTACGCAACCTGTTTGCGTATTTATCACACGCACATAAACGGTGCTTGTAGGTGTAGCAGAATTAATATATGGCGACGTTATGGGGTTATCGCCCGTGTTGGCGTCTGCGGGCGAGGTATGATATGAAACGGCTAAATTAGGCTGGGAAGCTGTTATTTCATCATCTTTATCCGTTAAATAAACGATGGCATATCCATCAGGAAAATCGTCACTATCACAAACTTCCAAAGGTGTTGGGTTTACGATGTTAGGAAGCGGATTTACAATTAAATTGAAAGTGGTATAAGAAAAACAGTTACTGTCTAAATCATCTATTCGAACATAAATGGTTTGAGGATTGGAGGTGTTTGGAATTGGTATTGTTATTTCATTAGAATCACTTCGTGCATCTGCCTCAGAATAATGATAACTATAATCAGGATTTGTAAAAGGAATGTTGTCAACAAGCTCCGCGTTTTTGGTTGAAAGGTCAAATATTTCTACGCCGTTACCACTAGCATCGTCACATAATTGATAATTTGATATGGGCGCAATGGGTTCTTCCGTATTTAGCACCACTACAATCTCATCTTTTTCAACACAGATAGAGCCACTCAAAGGTACTGACACTTCTACTCGATACGTGCCATTTTGAATGACATCCAAGGTTGATGAAACGGCTCCCGGTATCAACGTGTTGTTTAAATACCATGCATACGAAGCAAACCGGTTTTGTATATCGGCATCTAAAGTTGCCACACTGGCACAGGTGGTAATGTCGGCACCTAAATCCAAAATCTTAAAACTATCACCTTCAATAAATACGGCAGAATCTGATTCGATATCGGTTTGGTCTGCAATAATCAGTTTAATATGGTATTGAACGTAAGGTACGATGGTAGTGGAAGCTGTCAATACCGTTGTCCTCCCATTGTAATTGGTATCAGGATTGCCGTAAGTATCAAAATACTGTGCGTTTTGAGCTGGACAAACCCCATAAATTTCATCGTGAATGGTATTGGTGTTCACGGGGATGTTTGTTCCTGGCACCAAGGCTATATTTCGGTAGGGACCGGCACTTGTGGTTTCTTTGATCAAGAACACAAAACCATCTGAAAATTGGCAGGGGTTGATGCCAAAATATTCTTCGGAAGCCAATAGGTAATTAAATTGAAGTTGATTGGAGATGGATATAATATCAAATTCAATGGAAGTCGCATTCAATGTATTTGTAATCCTTAAAGCCGTTTCTAAATCCGGATCGGTGCCCCAATTGGTGGAGCCTTCACTTAATATGGGAGTTATTACTCCGTTTCCGCCCGATGTGGCATTGCCCGTAGAAAGCATAATACCGTTTTGAAACGGGAAGTTTGAACTTCCTCTTTCAAAATAAGCATAACTGGAAAAACCACTACTAATTCCATTTACCGATGAGGTAATATTGCTAATTTCAACGCAACTGTTTTTTACAAGATTGTCTTCTATAAGCTGTGTTAAACCAACGGATCCGTTTACGGTTATTTGTTGCGAGCATATTAAATTGCAACTACCTACAAGTAGTACAAAAACAATATAGTTATGCAGGTTTCTTTTCACTTTGCTTTATTTGGGTAAAAAAACGTGGTGTATCCAAATTCATTATCGGCGAAAAATAGATAATATTTGGATGAACCGCAAAAGAATAAGTCGAAACGCCTTTTAATTGGTTTTCAAGTAAAATATCAATGTTTTAAAGTAAAATGGTTCTTAAAAATCCTACCATCTTCAAGTTGTATGGAAAACCAATAATCATCCACGGGCAGTATTTCGCCATTCAGCATGCCGTTCCAGCCTTCCCCTTTGGGATCCACTTCCTTTATCAGTTTTCCGAAGCGGTTGAAAATCATTATTTTAGAATTTGGTTGAAAGGTAATGCCGTACACCTGCCAAGTATCATTAAATCCATCGCCATTGGGAGTGAACACTTTCGGAAATCCTATAACCGAAATTTTGAGCGGTTGTGTGGTACCACAGTCATTTTTAATATCCCTCACTGTTATGGAATAAATACCTGGTTTTACGTTTTCGAACGTATTGCTTTCTTGGTATGGAGCATAAACGGTGTTGAACTCATCGAGTAACCTGTATTCATAAATACCTTCACCTGTAACAAAAACAGAAACCATATTGTTTTGTGAGGCATCTATAATTTTATAGGGTTCATTAGCGTTGAAAGAGGCAATATTGGAAGGTTCTACCTGAATGGTCCTTAATTTAGAACAGCCAGTTAGTTTGCTGGTAACGGTAACGGTATATGTTTTTGCTTCATTGGCATCGATTTGATACGAACTTTCTCCCGTGGACCATAAATAAGTATAATTATTGGGCGATTCGTTTAATACGGCAGCATTTAGGGTAATGGTTTCAGGGAATTTATTCAGACAGTATAGCGCGACATCATCAGGCTTAATGTTTGGTAATTTATTTATGGTTAAATGCACTTTACCAATGCCATAACAACTGTTGTTGCTTTCAATACGCGTATAAATAGTTTGTGAATAAGGTATGTTGTTTTTGAACGTTACGCCTATATTATTTTTTTCCAATAAGGCATCTTCAAAGGTTTTGTAATAGATAACGGGGTCTGTTATACTGTTCAATGCCTGTATTTCCAACGTTATATCTTCCAGATTAAAAGTGTTGATACCATCTTCAGATCCAGTTTCATCGCATACCACATAAGGGAAATCATCAATTTGTGTCAAGCTGACATTCAGGGTCAATTCAGAAGTGTCAAAACATCCCGTAATGTCATTGATAACTTTCACATAGACGGGTTGTGGATTGTCTGTGTTATAGTTAAAATTAGCGGCGTCCAATTCTATGGTGTTGGCTATATCTGAATAAAATTTAGTGGACAAACCACTTACACCACCAGTTAATGCAGTATTTGCTTCATTTAAATTAAAACGTGTATAGCCACCAGGAATCCCATCTTCATCACATTGCGTAAGCACGGTATTATAAGCAACAGGGTTTTGGCTATATGTAACTACGGCAACACCTTCCAACAGCGCTTCGCAGTCGCCCGTTTTTGGATCTATCAGCACTTTGTAAATTCCAGGTTGCGAAACAACCAAATCAAAATCATTTTCTGGTAACAGTACATCATTTCGCGTCCAAGTATAGCTGGCAGTGGGCATATCAGCCCCTTTTAAGGTGTATGTAGTGCCATCGCACAGCGGTAAATTGGTTGTTGTAGAATTGGTTTTCCGTATAATATCAATTTTTTCAGCAAAAAACGATGCAATAAAAGGAGGCAATCCTTGGGAAGAATAATTTGGAGATAAACCAATAGCATTATGTTGATAGCTGCTAGAGATCCCTAAACCATTAGGATTATTTATAACTCCCAAATATTGTGTCCCTTGATCATATGTTGCACTTAAAGCCCTATATATTTTGCCATTCGGCCCCAATTGTAAGCCACCTCTATAAAGTTGCCTGTCATCAATAATAACGGCGGAATTTTGAATGTTGGGAGCCGTTAGATCATATTGAACCAAGGAAGAGGTATGTGTTGATGGATTATCTCTATCCTCACCAAAATAATCATTGGAATAATGAATGTACAATAATTTGCTGTTAGGAGAAAACTCTGCACCATAAGGATAAATACTGTTCCCCGACATTTTTATGGGCAGCGGGTTGCTTACACTACCGGTATTGGCATCAAAATCAAATAAATATAAGCCTTCAGAGGCATTGGCGCTGGCCATTTTAGTACCATCGGGCGATAGTTTCAAATAGCCTCTACCATCAGTAATAACTAGCGTATTAAATGTTGAAATGACAGGAGTGGTGCTGACACCAGAGTTGCTGACTTCAAATGCATAAAAAGTATCAAATGTGTCTGATATTTGATCTTTAGAAGCAAAAGTGACCACCCAAATGGATTTTGTTAAGCAATCTTTTATAACAGCGGATACTTTTTCGGAAGACTCTTTAACTAAATTGATATTTTTGTTTGTTAACGCACCCAAGCCACCATCAAGCCTGATATCAACCTCAGAATAGTTTAACCCTAAATTGATGTTGTTATTGTTGTTTTTTTGATTGTCAACCGTAAAAATATAGTAAATATTAGGATCATTGGGTTTAGGAACAATAATGGCAGATTGCGTACTTGAGGCATCGCCATATAATCCAGCACCATTTTGCATGATATTGTGATTTCTATTCCAAACCCATGAACCATCCGTATAAAACAATAGGTTTCCCGAATCGTCCGAAATGGAAGTACAGCCTTCAACGGTAAATAACTGACCGTCGCTTACGGCCGAAACAGTATTGTCCAGTGGATTGAATTTAATGCCGGCACCATAACCAAAATACCAATTGGAAGCTTGGTTTTGCGCAAAACTTAAAACTCCAAATAAAAAAAAGACTGCTATCAATAGTTTTTTAACCATAGGTAACAAATCTATTAAAAGAAATTACAAATCCCGTTTTTTTAACAATCTGTACGATAAAAAGATACATATAGCAGTCCAACCTAACACAATGGCAATTTCGTACCAATGCACCCCAAAATCGTAAGCCAAATTGGATTTGTCAGGAAACTTGGTCATCGCGATACGCTGGAAGGGCTGGTCGATGAGGTTATACATGGATTTTAAAGGGAAGAAGTTCTGGATTTTTCCAGCGAAATTTGAATCAGATTTCCATGCGATGAGCCAAAAAACAATCCATTCCAAAATAAAAAGTATGAATAGAAAAGCCAATGCGAAAGCAGACCGTTTTACCAGCATTCCGAAGAACAAACACAAGCTAAAAAAGCCCATGAGCTTAACAAAATAAGCCACTAAGAAATCAGTATCCATAATGATTATGGATATTTCGTTATAACTTGAATAATATAACCCGATACCAAGTGAAATGATGAAAATCAATACCGTTGAAACAAGGGAAAAGAAAACAATCGTGTAAAATTTTGAAAGGATAAATTCCTTTTTGCTCAATCCATCAATCAAATTTTGTTTTAAGGTTTTATTGCTGTATTCATTGCCTATCATGCTCACCACTACAATAGCAAAAAAGAATTTGAATTGCGATGCAAAAAAGGTGGTTAAATGCCAGATAATGGGGAAGTTGAAGATGCCCAACTCCCCTAATTCCAAGGTAAAAAAACCAAAGACATTTATTCTTATCGATGAAAGTAGGATCACAAAGAAGGGCAAAATAAAAGATATAAAAATAAGCACTTTACTGGCTTTATTAAGTAATAGCTTTTGTAATTCTAAATTTAAAAGTCGTAACATTTGGCTGTTTTTTTTGGTCCCGATAGATATCGGGATGGAACTTATTTTTTTTTGGAATTTATTTGTCCGTTAATTGCAAAAATTGTTCTTCCAAACTTTCTTTACGTTGCACTAAATGGGTAAGAATGATGCCTTTTTCAAACAATTGTTTGTTAAAATCATCCGATTTCATGGGTTCATTTAAAAAGGCAGTTACTAAATTCCCTGAGATTTTGATCTTGCCAAATGCGGGATGGTTCCCAATAAATTTTAATAAGGCCTCTTGGTTGTTAGACTTAAGCTCGAAGAACCCATGGCTTGAAATCATGTCGTCCACTCTGCCAGAATACAGTTTTTCACCTTTACGAAGCACCACCACGTGCGAGCATACTTTTTCAACCTCATCCAACAAATGCGATGCCAGTAATATGGTGGTACCATTGGCGGCAATTTCTTTTATGATGCCTCGAATTTGATGGATGCCCTGTGGATCCAATCCATTGGTTGGTTCATCCAGGATTAAAATCTCGGGGTCGTTCAATAGGGCAGAGGCAATGGCTAAGCGCTGTTTCATACCTAAAGAATAAGTACTGAACTTGCTGTCTTTTCGTTCTAAAAGTCCAACAATTTCCAGTTTTTCTTCAATTTTAGTCAACGCCACGCCTTTTATTTTGCAAACTAATTTTAAGTTTTGTTTTGCCGTCATGTAGGGGTAAAAGTTGGGGCGTTCTATAATGGCGCCCACTTTTTTTAGGGCATTGTGCGTGGTTACTTCGCCGTTAAACCATTTAAAGTCGCCACCGGTTTTATTCACCACATTTAAAACAATGCCTAAAGTAGTGGATTTTCCACTGCCATTCGGTCCTAAAATACCGTACACATTGCCTTTGTTTATGGTAAACGATAAGTTTTTTACAGCGGTTAAATAACCAAATTTTTTTGTAAGATTGTTAATGGTGAGTATAGGTTCCAATATGATGTGTTTTTATGAAGAATATGGATTCTGCATGGGTTGGTTATTTAGGTATGACGAGCGACTGTGTATTTTGTTACGCCAATTTATGTAAAGTTCAGTAAAATTTTAAAATCTGTTCCCGTTTTTTATAATGTATATTTATGTACATGACAAAATTTAATAAAACACAAATCATTAAATATAAGCCCCTTAATAAGTCCTCCTTTTTTTAAGGGGAGAGCCTGTGCCGAATTAAATTCGGTATGCCGATAGGCGGAATGAAGTCCTCCCTTTCTTTAAGGGGAGGTGCCAATAGGCGGAGGGGTCAATAGCTATATTATTTTAATACTATATGATATTTTTGTCATGTGCAATAAATTTAAATAGGAGTGGGCAACTACACGCCGCAATAATACCGCATAAATTTAAAACATCTTAATTTAAGGTTTTGTTAACTAAAAACGACATGGATATATGTAAATTTAGGGCTAATTAAAATGTAATTTAACACAATCGTTATGAAAAAATTATTATTGATCGCTTTGGGGCTTACGTTCGTTTTGAACATAAATGCTCAAATTTCAACGCCACAACCAAGCCCGTCAGCTAAAATGGAGCAAAAAGTAGGACTTACCGATGTTACTCTTGAATATTCCAGACCCAGTATGCGTGGGCGTACCATTTTTGGTGATTTGGTGCCTTTCGGTACAATTTGGAGAACCGGTGCAAATTCAAGAACCAAAATTACCTTTAGTACAGATATCAAGGTTGATGGACAAACGCTTAAAGCAGGTTCGTATGCTATTTTCACAAAGCCGGCAGCTGAGAATTGGGAGGTATATTTTTATACCGATTATGATGGAAGCGGAGCACCGCAAACCTGGGATGAAACTAAAGTGGCTGCCAAGGCAACTGCAAAGGTTTATAAAATGCCCATGAAAATTGAAACCTTTACCATGACCTTTGATGACCTAACCAGTAATTCTGCTGTTTTAGGTATGCTTTGGGAAGATGTATATGTAGGGATAAAAATAGAGGTGCCAACAGACGAGATGGTTCTTACTAACATCAATGAAGTTATGAACGGCGCACCGACAGGAAATGATTATTATGCAGCAGCTGTTTATTATTTACAAGAAGGTAAAGATATAAAACAGGCCAAAACGTGGATAGATAAAGCCATTACCATGTCTGGCGATAAAGTAGCTTTTTGGCAATTAAGACAACAATCCTTAATTTATGCGAAGGCAGGTGATACCAAAGGGGCGATTGCCGCCGCTAAAAAATCGTTGGCTGCTGCCCAAGCTGCTGGAAATGCCGATTATGTAAAAATGAATAAGGATTCTTTAAAAGAATGGGGAGCGAAGTAATTTAGAAGATCAATACACTTCACTTTTTATAGATTATATTATATATTTTGAAGACCTCTCACGGGTTTTATAAAGCTGTGGGAGGTCTTTATTTTTTGGAATCTACGACTGGTTTGGAAATCCAATCTTAATAAAAATTTCTGCTTTAATGGCTAAATAGCATCTTTGATTGTGGATTCTTTTCTCTCTTCTTTTTTTATTTTGTAGTTTTCTTTAAAATTTTTACCTTTTCTATTGCGAAGCTTTTGCCAGGGCAAGCGCCTTTAAAAAATGTTCTTATATAACTCATGATAAACTCCTTTATGTACTGGTTTTTTGCTTTGTGTATCTCAGTGCAATAGCTGTAACACAAAGGCACACAAAGTATTACACGTCCCGATGGCTATTGGGGCCACAAAGACCATTAAGTCCATAAAAGCGTTTGCCCTGTCCCGTTAGGGACTTCATTTAGGTAGTGGCATATTAATACTGGTTTTCTGTGCCTTTAGGTACAGGATGGGAAAGCGGATTTTAAAACAATGCCATACATGAAATCAGATTGCAAATATTCTTCTTTCAATGCTGCCCTATGTCGTACCTAAAGGCACGAATCCACTCCTCGATATAATTGCCGCTACCTATATTTTGTCCCTAAAGGGACTTAGATCACATCTGTCGTACCTAAAGGCACGAATCCACTCCTGGATATTATTGCCGCTACCCATATTTTGTCCCTAAAGGGACATAGATCACATCTGTCGTACCCAAAGGCACGAATCCACTCCTCGATATAATTGCCGCTGCCCATATTTTGTCCCTAAAGGGACATAGATGATGGAAAAAGCAACATGGCCATGGTTTTAATGTAAAAACAAGTTCCTTTCCAGGTGCCAAAGTTGTTTTTCAGTTTTCTTTCACTGAACAACCTGAATTTAACATAAAACAACCGAATATCAACTACATGCGCTATTGTGGGGAGGCTCTTCCTATGGCTATCGGGGCCGCAAAGATCATTAAGTCCATAAAAGCGTTTGCCCTGAGCTTTTGCTCGTTATTTTTGTTGTTTTTTAAACCCAAAACAAACAAACCCAAGATGATAATGATGTAAAGAAGCAAGGCAAATTTCATTTAATGAGTGTTTTAGAAAGGGTTCGTTTAACGTTTGTATGTTAAAACGTACTGGATTTATTTGTCGTCATAATGAAATCGGCATTGTATAATTGTACATTTTTGGTCGATTCCCTTCTTGCCATAAACTTTGTAAACAAGTCTGTGCTCACCAGTAATTCTCCTCGACCAAAATCCTTTGGGTCCGTGCTTTAAGGGTTCAAGTTTTCCCAATCCTTTAAATGGATTTTGTTTGATTCCATTTATCAATTCTTTTATTTTAAAAACTGTATCCGTATCGTTTTCTAACCAATATGTGAAATCGTCCCAACCGTGCGCTGTGAAATCAATGTTCATTAAAGTGCCAATTGGATTTCATCTTCATTATAAGGAACTAATTCTACATCGGGAAGTAGAATATGTTACTAACTTGCCAAATTTTAAGCTTTATGATAATACAACTTTGTTAGTAATTTTTATAGGAGTCCGTAAAATTTACGAATTATCTCGTATTTTTTCTAATGGGAATTTGTTTATAACCAAACAGAAGTGAAAGCTTAAGTTATAACTAGAACACCTTATATTATGTCAAGTATTTTGAGCAAAAAAGTTGACATATAATATTTATTTGTACTTTTGCAAGTGTATGAATACAGCAACTCAAATAGCAAATCAGATAAAATTGTTTCCGTTGGGCAAAACCTTTGGTTATAAAGACTTAAAAATACCTAAAGACCAATATATAACGGCAGCAAAAGCGTTGGAACGCTTACAAAAAAAAGGGCTTATTAAAAAAGTAGCCAATGGTAAGTTTTATAAGCCGCAAAGTACTGTTTTTGGTGAGCTTAAACCGAGCGAAACAGAGCTGTTGAAACCATATCTTTTTGAAGGTAATTCTCGTATTGCCTACGTTACAGGGGCATCTTTGTATAACCAAATGGGATTGACTAGACAAGTAGCCGCTAAAATTAAAATAGCCAGTAGAGGAAAACGAATCTATGTACAAGCTGGAAATATTAAAGCTACACCAGTCAAAAGTTATGTAGAGGTAACAAATGATAATTTTCAACAATTAGGATTTTTAGATGCATTAAAAGATATTAATAAAATTTCAGATTTAGACCCAAAATCAGCGGTTGTCATATTGAGTAATATGATAAAAGAAATGTCTAAAAAAAAATTGGCAGAGACCATAGAATATGCCTTGGTTTATCCTCCAAGGACTAGAGCTATCCTAGGTGCTTTACTTGAAAACTTGCAGAAATATGAATCAATACAAACTCTAAAAGAAAGTTTAAACCCATTTTCAGAATACAAAACGGTTATTGGCAAAGAACTTCCAATTAGGGAAAATTGGAATTTAGTATGAAGCTCCATCAGGATATAAAAGTTTTTCAAGATGCTATATGAATTACTGCAAAGAAATTAAAAATTGCTGGAATTCATGCGGAAAAGGATTATCGGAACAACAAAATTTACTACTTAAAATAATAAGGATTACATTTTATGTAATTAACTAACATAATATGTAATTTTTAGCTATATTTGTAAATCAGAATTCTCATCCAATGCACATTATTTCATTCAAAAAGCTAAAGGATTATTTTTCGAAAGAAACCAGTGCCACAACAGCACTGCGAGATTGGTTTAAAATTACCAAAAAAAGCGGAATGGGATGGTTTAGCAGATTTAAAGAACACTTTCAATTCGGCAGACAATGTGGGCAATGGGAGATTTGTTTTCAACGTTAAGGGTAATCATTACAGAATAGTGGCAATTGTAAGATTCAAGTTTAAGAAAGTGCTAATCCGATGGGTAGGTAGTCACAAAAATTACGACAAAATTAAGGATATAGATAAATTATAAAGTTATGAGCAAATTAATAAGTCATGAAGCATATATAAAGGCAAATCTACGATTGGAAGAATTGATAGATGTCGTTGATGACAATATACCAATAGATGATCCTTTGGCAAAAGAATTTATGAATATCAGCGACATCATAGAGCAATACGAAGAAATCCATTTCCCCATAGGGCTGCCAACGCTGCAAGAAATGATTGAGTTGCGAATGTTTGAAATGGGGCTAAAAAGAAAAGACTTGGCAACCCTCTTGAACACAAGTGCTTCGAGAATCAGCGATTATCTGAATGGTAAAAGGGAGATTACATTAAATGTTGCCAAAGCTTTGCATCAAAAATTGAATATCGACAGTGATATTATTTTGCAATAAAAATCGATAAGAAAAACATTAGCCTATCATTAAGAAAGCATAATACTACACCATATTTACACCTTGAAAGCTCTAAAGTACAGTGCTCACAGGATAGTTACATATTGCATCGGGGAAGTAAATTATGCGATTAAAGAATTTATGATTACCTATTAGAAAAACCGCCTTAGAGCGGTTTTTTTTTCAACGTCGAGAATCAATATCTAAATTACTACTTAATATGAGGAATATTTGAAAATATCCAGTTATATTTGACAAATATTGTCAAGTTGATTTAATCTATTAATAATTCACAAATGAAAAACAGTAAGTTGGTAGGTGAACTACTTCGAGAAAAAAGAGAAGAAAAAGGATTGCTTTTAAGACACGTTTCTGCTGAATTGGATATTGATACGGCCATACTCAGCAAAATTGAAAGAAGTGAACGAAAACCAAGCAAGGAACAAATTATAAAGCTTGCAGATGTTCTAGATTTGGACAAAGAGGATTTACTTGTTCAGTTCTTAAGTGAAAGAATACTTTATGAAATAAAAGACGAAGCGTTGGGAGAAAAAGCCCTGAAAGTAGCTGAGCAAAAAATAAAATATATAAACAAACAGAATAACGAAAAGTAATGGAACTTAAATTAGAGTTACTTGAGTATCAAGAAACCGCCATTAAATCTGTAGTAAACGTTTTTGAAGGTTCAGCAAAAAACACGTTTGATAATGCTTCTGCTGATGGTATTCGTTCAAATGTTTGTTCACTTACACCTGAGCAAATTACCAAAAACATAAACGCTGTATTAAAAGAAAATACCATTAGTAATGATGTTGCAGAGCTTTTGGAGGAACAAGAATTAACCATCGAAATGGAAACTGGAACAGGTAAAACGCTTGTTTATATTAAAAGTATCTACGAATTATTCAAACATTACGGTTTTACTAAATTTATAATTCTTGTACCATCTGTTGCTATTAGACAAGGCGTTTTAAGTACGCTTTCTACCTTTGAAAAACAGTTAGAAGACATTTATGGATTTACACCAAAATCGTTTGAATACAATAGCAAAAAGTTAAATAAAGTAACCAATTTTATTGAGGAACAGCATCCCCAAATAATGGTAATGACTTTGGCTTCGTTCAATTCTGAAGACAAAATTTTAAACCAAGCCAAAAGAGAAGATCTTTTTGCAAATATTCCATTTATAGACGCCATTGGTAGAACCAATCCTATAATTATAATGGATGAACCGCAGGAAGGAATGGATACGGACAATTCTATCAAGCAAATTGCAAAACTCAATCCCTTTTTTAAAATCAGATTTTCGGCAACTCATAAAGTTTCAAAAAACAAAATTTACCGTTTAACACCTTATGACAGTTACCAACAAGGTTTAGTGAAGAAAATAGAGGTTTTAACCGTTACTGAAAAAAATGATGAAGCCACTTTAAAACTTGAACTTTCAGAAACTAAAAATGTAAAAAACGCTATTCAAGTAAAAATAAGAGCATGGCATCAAGCTGCAAGTGGAAAAATAGAATTCAAAGATTCTAAATGGTTGAAAGATGGCGATAATTTGGGTGATGCAACCAATAATCCTAGTTATCTCAATTATAAAATTGAAAGAATAAATAAGAGTCTAAGAACTCAAAAATGGTCCGTTTCATTCACCAATGGAACAGAGATTCTTGAAAAACAATCTTCAGGTAATATTCAAAGTATTTGGAATTTGCAATTAGAATGGCTCATTATTCGGCACTTTACTAAAAAACAAAAGCTACAAGAAAAAAGCATTAAATGTCTTTCACTCATTTTTATTGATAAAGTGGCAAATTACATGAGTGAAGAACCTATAATTAAAAAGCTATTTATAGAAAAGTACAAAGAAATTTATCCTGAATTTCACAACAACCAAGAGCCAACTGTGGAGCATATTGATGCTATCCAAGGTTTTTATTTTGCGCAAACGGGAAAAGGGGAATACACAGACAACGAAAACTCCATGCGCAAAAACTCAGAAGTTTTTGATGCTATTCTTAAAGATAAAAAAGAATTATTGAGTTTTGGAGATTCTGTGGCCAATAAAATTGAGTTTATCTTTTCGCATTCCGCTTTGGGTGTTGGTTGGGATAATCCAAACATTTTCAATATTGCAACGCTTAGCAACTCCTATTCAGAAATTAAAAAACGACAAGAAATTGGTCGTGGTTTGCGTATTTGTGTCAATACACATGGACAACGTGTTTATGATAGTTTAACCGTTTCAGATGATGAAAGAATCAATCAACTAACAGTAATTCCCAATGAAAGTTACGAAACCTTTGTAACCCAATATCAAGAAGAAATAAAAGAAGTTTATGGCACTAAACAAGCTGGTGCAGGAATGACACACACGCACAAAGGCGAAAAACAAGATCAAGTCCATTTTAAACGCAGTAAAAACGAAACGGTCAATCAAGCATTTAAAAAATTCTGGAATGCGTTGGCAAAAAAAACAAACTATACGGTAAGTTTTGATGAAATAGCATTGGTTAACAGATGTATTGAGGCCTTAAATAGCATTGAAATTGCCGATTATGTAGCAGAAGTAAGTAGCCGCTCCATTGGCTCTATTTTTGAAGATGGTATAGAAGATTCGTTTGGCGGTACTGAAAGTTACAGGCTAAAAGCGCATTACACCGCTTTAGATTTAGTGGAAGAAATTAGTGAAAACACCGGCATTAGTTATAATACCACTTTTAAGATTGTTAATGAAGTAAACTACAATTCGTTCGCCAAAAATCCCCCGCAATTTATTCAACTGGCTTCTGCTTTGATTAGAAATATTGAACTGGAAGAAATGGTAAGAGGACTGAACTATCATTTAACAGATGAAACATTTCCTTTTGAATTTGAAGATTTTGTAAAACAAGTTGAAAACAAGCAATACCGTGATACACCCAAAAGAGGTTTTTATGATAAAATGTTGGTAGATAGTGATATTGAAAGAAATTTTGCATTCGCTACAGATGAAGATGATGATGTGGTTTGCTTTATGAAACTACCTGCGTATTATCAAATTCCAACGCCTATTGGTAATTATAATCCAGATTTTGGAATCGTAATGAAACGTAAGCAATTGCGTGATGGAAAAGAGAGTGCTTTTTATTTTGTTATTGAAACCAAAGGAACAAACGATATTAACGATAAAAAAGCACTCAAGGAAAGTGAAGTTTATAAGATAAATTGTGCCATGAAACACTTTGCAGCTTTGGGCGTAGAAGTACAATACAAAGCGCCTGTAAAAGAGTATGAATACTTTAAAACAGATGCTGTAAATTTTATGACTAATGAAACAGAAAAATAAAGATGGCGAAGAATAAAAAGATATTCGTTTTAGGTGCTGAAATAACCATTTCAGCACAAGCAAAGGAGGAATATATTTCCTTGACCGACATTGCACGATACAAAGACAGTTCTCATACAGATGCCATCATTCAAAACTGGTTGAGAAATAGAAATACTATTGAACTTTTGGGATTTTGGGAGCAAATATATAATCCTGATTTTAAACCCCTCGAATTCGAGGGGTTTAGAAAACAAGCTGGACTAAATAGCTTTGTTTTAACACCAAAACGATGGATTGAAACAACAAATGCCATTGGAATCGTTTCAAAATCTGGACGCTATGGTGGCACTTTTGCCCATAAAGATATTGCATTTGAGTTTGCTTCTTGGGTTTCAATAGAATTTAAACTCTACATAATTAAAGAATATCAACGCCTAAAACAAGATGAAAGTGATCGACTGAATTTGGAGTGGAATCTACAAAGAACCTTGTCTAAAGTAAATTACAAAATTCATACAGATGCTATCAAAGAGAATCTAATTCCTGCTGAACTCAGTAAAAGTCAAACAGCCATTATTTATGCAAATGAAGCCGATGTACTCAATATGGCACTTTTTGGCATTACGGCTAAGCAATGGCGCGATAGTAATCCAAACGAAAAAGGGAATGTTAGAGATTTGGCTACAATTCAGCAGTTGGTAGTTTTATCTAATTTGGAAAGTATCAATGCTTTGTTGATTAATCAGGGTGTTATTCAACAAAACAGATTAGAGCAACTCAACAAGATTGCCATTTCACAAATGAAATCGCTTATTAATAACTCAACTATTAAAAAACTGTAATAGACTATGACTCAATACGGGACACAGTGCGCCCCGAATTGAGTTGGTCTCATTATCACTTATCAATAAAAGTTGAAAGTGGAGAAGCATTAAAATAAAAAACAAATAGTATTATAAAAAATAACATTTGAATAAAACCAAAATTATATAATGGAATTATTAGAAAACACACAATCGCACGATTGGAACAAAGAACGTTTAGAGCAACTTAAAAATATAATGCCCGATTTGTTTACCAATGATGGTCAACTTAATATAAACGAACTAAAAAAAGTAGTTAACCCCAGTTTAGTAAGCGAAACCGAACGTTACGAATTTCGTTGGTTTGGAAAAAGCAACGCAAAACGTGAGGCTTTTACGCCTACCGATGCCACATTGGTATATGACGAACACCGAAGCGTAAACCCAACCGAAAGCGACAACCTCATTATTGAAGGCGAAAACCTTGCCGTATTAAAACTACTTAGCAACAGTTACCGCGAACAGGTAAAGTGCATCTATATAGACCCGCCTTATAATACCGGCAAGGACTTTGTGTATTCCGACAAGTTTAACCAGGATAAAGCGGCATATTGGGAAGATGCCGAAGTAACCGAAAACGGATTTAAAATAGACACAAACACCGAAACAGATGGGCGTTTTCATTCCAATTGGCTAAATATGATGTACAGCCGTTTGCTTATTGCACGGCAGTTGCTAAAAGAAGATGGGGTTATTTTTATTTCCATTGATGATAACGAAGTACACCATTTAAGAAAATTGTGTGATGAAGTTTTTGGGGAGGAGAATTTTATAACCGCTTTTATGTGGAAAAGAAAAAAGGAAATATCAAGCGACTCTAAAAACGTATCTATTCAAGGTGAATATATAATGTCTTATGCAAAATCTGAATCAACAATATTTAAACTTGAGCCTCTTTCAGAGAAATATATAAAAGACAGCTATAAAGATCCAAACAAGGAATTTCCTGAAGGCAAGTGGAGGCCAGTACCAATAACTGTGTCAAAAGGACTTTCAGGTGGTGGATATGAATATGATATAAGTAATCCCAATGGAAAAAAACATTTTAGATTATGGGCTTATCCAGAGATTAGTTATAAAAAATTAGTAGAAGATAAATTAGTGTATTTTGGTCAAGATGGAAATGGTGTGCCGCAAAGAGTGATTTACGCTCAAGATAGTGAAGGTCAGCCTACAACAAATTACTGGGATGATATTGCAACTAATAAAGAAGGTAAAAAAGAAATCCTTAATTTATTTGAAGAGAATTACTTCGATACACCTAAACCTTCTTCATTAATTAAGAAAATTTTGAACTTAATAATTGAAGAAGATGATTTTATCCTCGACTTCTTTGCAGGTTCCGGAACAACAGGTCAAGCCATAACAGAACTCAATCAAGAAGATGGTGGCAACAGAAAATACATATTAGTACAACTTCCCGAAGCCACCGACGAGAAAAGCGAAGCATACAAAGCGGGTTACAAAAAAATAAGCGACATTACTATTGAGCGTAACAAACGCGTGGTAGCTAAAATACAAAAAGAGTTAAAAGAAAAAGAGGAGAAGAAAAAAGGAGAACTGCCTCTTGAAATGGTAGCAGAAGACACGATAGCGTATTCTAAAAATTCTGGTCTCGGTTTTAAAGTATTCAAACTCCAAAAATCCAATTTTCCAAGAGTAGAATATGCACCCGACCCAGAAAAATCGCATGCCGAAAACGTTGAAGCCCTTAAAAAGTACATAAAAGACAAAGAGGCACAGTTAATTAACGCTTTCAACAAAGAAGAGCTGATAACAGAAATTTTGCTTAAAAACGGTTTTAAACTCAATTATACATTAACCAAGCAAGAGCAATTTACCAAAAACGAAATCCTTTTTGCCACAGATGGCGATAAAGAAACCTTGGTGTGTTTAGATGGCGATTTGGCAGAAGAAACCGTAGAATACTTTAAGAAAAACATGCAGCAAAAACTTATTGTACTGGAACGTGCCTTGGATACCACCAAAAAATGGAATTTAAAGCACTATATGAAAGATAATTTTAAGGCGTTTTAGAGATGGAAGAAGAACAAAAATAAGATTGGATATACGTTCTAATTAATGGAAAATCTAAAACTTTAGAAGTTAAGGTAAAAGCAGTTAAACAGGATTACCATGCAAAAGTATTCTTGATGACGCTGTGTGCTAACCCACGAAAGAAAAAACCAAAGATACCTTACTCCATGAATTACAAACGATTATGAAATATCACTAACTAAACGACATTGTATTATCAATATTAAATCCAACAAAGTTATTTCTAGCTTGACGTTATTTGATTTAACAGGAAAAAAAGTATTGGATATTCAAAAAGTGATTGATAACCAGGTTTCAATTGGAAAACTTGTATCAGGTACTTATTTAATGCTTATTAAAGATTCTGATGAAAATACTGTTGTTAAAAAAGTAGTTGTGTAATAGGTTTTTGATAATCTTTCAACAATGCATTCAAATTGAAGATATGTTTTCTCTGTATGTGAAATAACCATTTAGGAATGGAATAATAATGATATTCCAACTTAAATTCGGGTCCGTCCAGACCACCATCCCGATAGATATATCGGGAGCTAAAAGCCCTAAGAGATTAGAGCTTTTTTTGCAATTGAAAGCAGCTGTGCTGTTTTACAAACAACTAGCGTTTTATCTTTTATTTTTTAAACATTCTTTCTGATGGTATTTCCAGCCCAAAAACTATAAATTATGTTTTGATTGATAATTAAAAAATGCGCGCGATACCGGAATAAACATGAATCCGACAATAATTAGCAGGATAAAGGCGTACTTTAAATTAAAGGCATGCGCCAAATAACCTATAAGCGGCGGCCCTATGAACATACCCACTATTCCATAGGTGGTAACTATTGAAATGGCCATTCCGGGCGAATACTTTTTTGAGGTTCCTGCCAACGCCAGGGTCATTGGAAAAATGGCTGCCGTACCAAATCCTACTAAACCAAAACCAAATAGTGCCGTCCAGAAAAATGGAAATAACACCGCAATGAAAATACCGGATGAAATGAATACGGAGCTTAAAACGTATAGCTTTTTTAAGCCAAATAGGTTCATTAACCTATCGGAATAAAATCTGGAAAATGCCATACTCATAATAAAAAACAAATAGCCGTAGGTAAAAACAGGTTCGTTCACTACTTCTTTAAAATAGACACCGCTCCAATCGAACATACCGCCTTCACTGAGGGCCCCGAAAAAAATGAGTATGCCCAAATATGAAATATAAGGGTCTGGTTTGCCGAATATTAATTTATTGCCCGTTGGCGATTTATCATTTTTAATCGTAAACCGGTATGTGTAAAGTGCAGTAAACAGGGTAATCAATGAAATTATAAGGAAATGTATGGGCATGGTTATTTGCATTTTAACCATAAGCGTTGAAAAAGCTACCCCTACCAAACCACCTGTACTCCAAAGTCCGTGAAAAGTACCAACAATACGTTTTTCATACATTTTTTGTAGCGTAATGGATTGCGTATTTACGGCAATGTTTAAGATTCTCATGCAGAAAGAAAATACACAAACGGATACCACCAACAAAAAAGGGGTTGTTGCAAAACCGATACTTGAAAGTGCTATTAAAAACCCTATAAAAGATATTATTAACGGAATTCTACTATCAAATTTTGAGACCAACCATCCTGAAATTGGAAGCCCTATTAAAGAACTTATAGGCATTGCCAAAAGAATGGTGCCCAATTCGGCTTCATTCAAGTTGAAATTCGTTTTGATGGTTGGAATTCGCGAAGCCCAAGAAGCGAAACAAATACCCGACAGAAAAAAATAGGTGCTTAAAGCTATGCGGTGTTTGTTTTTTAAATCCATGGGCACTTTCAGATACACTTAGTAACAATCCTTTAAACACGGTGGCTTACAGCTTTCAAGGTTAAGAAATGGTGTAATATTATGTTTTTTTTGATATTGAACTCGTTTAAACTTTTTCAATTGGTTAAAAAATTATCCTTTTGCAACCATTTTTTGTCTTTTTTTACTTCCGTAGCGATGCTATGCAACTGAAAAAAGTCTTCAACTGGCCACAAAATGATTAATTTTCGCCTCAATCCAAAAAGTTTAAACCAGTTCATTACTATAATATCGATCCTACAAAATTATTGTTTTTAATATTATGATCCATTGTTGTCCGGTTAAAATATTTATAGTGCATCAATATGTGCATTTTTAGGCGTTTCTAATTAATATCAGACTTTTGGGCTAGCTTTTTAAATTTATACAAAAAAAATAGAGTTATCAAAAATCCTAAAAAAAATCAAATTGTTTATCAATGGGTTACAATCCAGTCTATGTTCTTTTCCCGATAGCAATCGGGACTATCAGCGAAGTGGTCTTGATTCTTCCCCCGACAACAATGATTTAAAGTAGCAAGTTTGAATGTATGCCAGGTATATCTTGAATGAGAATTAGAAGTTATCAAACCAAGCTGCTCATATTAGTAATGAACTGGTTTAAAATTTTTGGATTGAAGTGAAATCCCGATCTTTCGTGAAGAGGTTTTTTGCTCAATTGAAGGCTTGTTTGAACTGCATGGCATCGTTACGGAGTTATAAAAAAGACGAAAAGTGGGGGGATATCATTTTGCAGCCAATTGAAAAAGTTTAAACCAGTTCATTAACAAAAACAGCAATTTAATGGATGTTTGGATGAAAATTATACAACTTATCATAAAAAACATATAACATAGTAAGTGCCCCTATATTGTAATTTTACACCGTATTAACAATTTAAAACTTATAACGATGAAAAATATAATTTATATCTGTGCATTGTTTTTTGCCGGTACTATATGGGCACAACAGCAACCTAAAAACATTTCAGAAGAATCTACCATTAAAACAGTAAAAACCAATAATGGATCGGAAATAGTTGAGAAGAAGGTTAAAGTAACAACTCGGGCAGAACAAGGTATTGAATTTGCTGAAAAAGATGAGAACAAAAGGGATAAAGATATTGTGGAAAGCCCTGTTAAAATCAATAAAACCATTGAAGTTTCAAACGGAAAGGACAGGGTTTATGATTCTAAAACAGAAGTTGGTTATTACCAATATGACGGTAAACAGTATAACTTTAACAAAGTAGATAATGGTTTTTCTGTTCTAATTGAAAACAAAGATACTCCGGACAACTATGGTAACATTGTTAAATTCAACAGAGAAAACCATTATTTGTTTGACAATGGCCATGATACGGGTATTGGTTATTTTAATGATGATGGAAGTTTTACTATCGAATATTATGATAAAAATACCAAAAACGTTATCAGTCAAGAATTTATTTTAGTAGAGAAAAATAAATAGATGCCTGTTAAGATATTTTAAAAGTCCTGCTTTGGTAGGACTTTTTTGTATTTTAGAAAATTATAATCATAATCAGATAATATGAATCCGAAAATCCCAAAGGAAGCCTTAGAATTCTTTAAGGTTTTACAAAAAAATAATGATAGAGATTGGTTTAACGACCATAAACCGGAATTTAAAACCATTGAAAAAGAGGTGAAAACTTTTTACAATGCTGTTTTGAAAAATTTGAATGAACATGATGACGTTGATAAACTTAAAATGTTCCGTATTTATCGCGATGTACGTTTTTCAAAAGACAAATTACCTTACAAAACATATTTTGGAGGTTCCTTCCATAGAACAAACCCTAAATTAAGAGGTGGTTATTATTTGCATATCCAACCAAATAATGAAAGTTTTATTGCTACCGGTTTTTGGGAGCCTGCGCCTGCGGATTTGCTTCGTATGCGTAAAGAATTTGAAATGGATGATAGCGAAATAAGAACAATTCTAAAAGATAAAAACCTTAACAGCGTTTGGGGCGGTTTTGTTGGCGACGAAGTTAAAACAGCACCAAGAGGGTTTGATACAGATCACAAAGCCATCGATCTGATAAAAAAGAAACAATATATTTTCGTTAAAAAATATACCGACAAAGAAGTGCTGGATGAAAACTTTTTAAATGAAGTAGGAACAGCATTTAAAACCATTCGCCCATATTTTAATTATATGAGCGATGTGTTGACTACCAATTTAAATGGCGTGTCCATTATATAATCTCTGTAATGGTGTATTTGTTTTGGTTAAACCCAAAACTAGCGTTTACCGATTTATTTATTAATAATTGCCCAATAGGGGAGTTTACCGAAATGGCGTAAAAAGTCCCATCTTCAAGGTCTATTTTACCAATACTGGTAGAAATATAAAAATTCATGACGTTCGTTTTTACAATACTGCCTAAAACAACATCGGTGGTTTCAACATTCGTTTTTATGGTACTTAAATACTCTTTGGTTTTTTTGGCATCGTTTAAATGTGCCATGTTTTTTTCCAAATCGTTTAACAATTTGCCGCTGCCAGAGTCGTCACCTTCCGCGTTTCCCTTGTCGTTACTCTCAATAGAATCCTTAATTAAATTTATTTCTTCCTTGTAATCATTAATACGTTTATCTACGCTTTCATTACAAATTTGCAATAGTCTTTGTTTTGTTGTCATTAAATATTTAAACTGCTTTTAGCACTTCTGGTTGTTCAAAAAGTTGCATGTTACTAATTAATCGATCTTTTACAATGTGCATCATGCGCTTGTTCAATGCCGAGGAATTTTCAATATAAACCATATATTCTTCAACAGTAAACAAACCTATCACCATGCCTTTTAGCGAATTACGGAATTTTATATCTTTATTAATGGCGTTGTCAATATATAATAAACGCTTCTCTAAAGTGTAGTTGTAAAACACCATTTTATGTTTGGCAATATAGTTTTTAAAAACTTCAATAAACAAATCATTTTGCAATTTTATTACAGGGCGAAGTACTAAATTTTGAAAACGCTCATCATTGCTCATAGTATCGCTAATGGTGGTGCTTAAAATTTCAGGACGAATGCTTTTTAGATTGAATTGTCGTGTGTTCATGGTTCTAGAGTTTTATTAAAAGTATTGAATATTAAAACTTAAACGCTTTTGGGGCATTTATAGTTGTTAACGGGGTTATTAACAACATAGAAATTTTTATCTTTAAACCTGAAAAATATTGCAGATTATTGTTTTGTTTCGATACTTGATAACCTATAAACTAATAACCAATTAAAATGAAATTCGGACGCGTCAATACCCCTGAAAACATAGATTTTGCCTTACCACCAGATCATCCTGATACCCAGCGTGTTTTAAGTAAATTTAAACACGATAACCCCGCTTCGGTACCCGAAATTTATGTGGGATGTGCCAAATGGAATAAAACCGATTTAAAGGGTTTTTACCCAAAAGGCACCAAAGATGAGTTGGTTTATTATTCCAGCCAGTTTAATTCCATTGAATTGAATGCTACTTTTTACAGAATTTTTCCTGCAGAACAATTTGCGACTTGGTATGATAAAACACCAAAAGGATTCAAATTTTTTCCGAAGCTGAATCAAGAGATTAGCCATTGGAAGCGTTTGCAGGAAACCAAGGAAGTGGTTGAAAACTATTTGTACAATGCATCGAACTTAAAAGAAAAATTAGGGACGATTTTTTTGCAGATGAATGATAATTTCGCTCCAAAAGACTTTGACAGGGTTGTTAAATTTATTGAAGAATGGCCTAAAGAAATGCCTTTGGCTGTAGAATTTAGACACACCGATTGGTATAACGACGAAGCTATTGCAGAAGCATTGTACCAGCTTTTGGAAGCCAATAATATTTCGAATATCATTGTGGATTCTGCCGGAAGACGCGATATTATGCACATGCGTTTAACCAATGCAACGGCTTTTGTGCGTTACGTGGGCGCCAACCATGCAAGCGATTATAACCGTTTGGACGATTGGACCGAGCGATTGAAAGATTGGAAACATCAAGGTATCAAGGAAATAGACTTTTTCATTCATCAAAATATCGAAAAAGAATCCCCATTGCTTTCAGCCTATTTTATAAAAAAATTGAACAAAGAGTTAGGATATAATTTGGTAATTCCTAATGGAAATGATGACGGACAACAAACTTTACTATAAATAATATTATGAGATTTCACACCAGAAAATGGGTAAAACCAGAAGATTTGAATGCCAACGGAACGCTGTTTGGTGGCCGATTGTTGGAATGGATAGACGAAGAAGCCGCTTTGTACACCATCATACAGCTTGAAAACCAAAAAGTGGTAACCAAGTACATAAGCGAAATAGATTTTAAAGCCTCGGCAAAACAAGGCGATATTGTGGAAATAGGTATTGACGTTGTTAATTTCGGAAAAGCCTCTTTAACCCTGAGCTGTGAAGTTAGAAACAAAATGACCCACGAAACCATCATTACCATTTCAAACATCGTTATGGTAAATGTGGGACCCGATGGAAAAGCAAAACCGCACGGAAAAACCCAAATAGAATATGTTGAAGATAGATTGAGGTAATTTTAAATGATATTGGCTTTAAAATTTACAATCAATCCTGCTATTCTATTAAAAGATTGTCGATTTTTCCAGTTTCCATTAATAATACTATAAAAATAAATAAGCATCGGGTCTAAATCTTGTTATAAGCTTAATAAAAACGGTAGTTTTTGCTAACTTTGCAAGCCTTTTGCCCAATCAGGTATATTAGCAAAAAAATATTCATAAAGATTTAAATTAAATTAATACAATATGAGCAAAACATTGTTTGACAAAGTATGGGATTCGCATGTGGTGAGAAAGATTGAAGGAGGACCCGATGTATTCTTTATAGACCGCCATTTTATTCACGAAGTTACAAGTCCCGTAGCATTTCTTGGGTTGAAAAGTCGCGGTTTAAAAGTATTATATCCAGAACGTACTTTTGCAACGGCAGACCATAATACACCGACCATAAACCAACATTTACCCGTTGAAGATCCTTTATCTGCAAACCAATTAAAAGCTTTAGAGGATAATTCAGCCGAATACGGCATTAGCCACTGGGGATTAGGCCATCAAAAAAACGGGATTGTACACGTGGTAGGGCCAGAAAACGGTATTACCTTTCCGGGTGCAACCATTGTTTGCGGTGATTCACACACCTCCACACACGGTG
Source organism: Mariniflexile sp. (assembly GCF_052728615.1). Taxonomy (NCBI): domain Bacteria; kingdom Pseudomonadati; phylum Bacteroidota; class Flavobacteriia; order Flavobacteriales; family Flavobacteriaceae; genus Mariniflexile; species Mariniflexile sp. Next base: position 45,414 of record NZ_JBFVFE010000024.1, read on the forward strand.
CTTTTGGCGCTATTGCCTTTGGTATTGGCACTTCGGAAGTTGAAATGGTATTATCCACACAATGTATCATGCAACCAAAACCTAAAAAAATGCGCATCAATGTGAATGGGCAATTAGGAAAAGGGGTAACGCCCAAAGATGTCGCTCTATATATTATTTCAAAATTATCAACCTCTGGTGCTACAGGTTATTTTGTGGAGTATGCAGGCGATGTTTTTGAAAACATGACCATGGAAGGCCGTATGACGGTTTGTAACCTTTCCATAGAGATGGGTGCGCGTGGTGGTATGATTGCGCCAGATGAAACGACTTTTGCTTATTTAAAAGGAAGGCCATTATCGCTTAAAGGTGCTGAATGGGACAAAGCTGTTGCCCATTGGAAAACGTTGAAAACGGATGCCGATGCTACGTTTGATAAAGAACTGACTTTTTCAGCAAGCGATATTGAACCTATGATTACCTACGGAACCAATCCGGGAATGGGTATGGGCATTACTAAAAATATCCCAAAAGCAGAAGCTGTAGAAGGCGGTGTTGCCACTTATAAGAAATCTTTGGAATACATGGGGTACGGTGAAAACGACTCCATGATTGGGAAAAAAGTGGATTATGTGTTTTTAGGAAGCTGTACCAATGGCAGGATTGAAGATTTCCGTGCGTTTGCATCGATTGTAAAAGGCAAGAAAAAAGCAGCTAATGTAACCGCTTGGTTAGTACCAGGGTCGCATGAAGTGGAAGCATTAATTAAAAAAGAAGGTATTTTGGATGTTATCACTGAAGCTGGATTTGTTTTAAGACAACCCGGTTGTTCAGCATGTTTAGCGATGAACGACGATAAAGTGCCTGCTGGAAAATATGCGGTAAGTACCTCTAACAGAAACTTTGAAGGCCGTCAAGGACCAGGTTCCAGAACCTTGCTTGCTAGTCCTCTTGTGGCTGCTGCTGCTGCTATAACGGGCGTTGTGACGGATCCTAGGGATTTGATGTAATTAAAAATTAATAATGAATAGTTAAAAATTAAAGTAAGGATTTCAAAAACTTCTAACTTTTAACTTCTAACTTTTAACCTAAAAAAATGGCTTACGATAAATTTACTACACTAAAAAGCACCGCGGTGCCATTACCTTTGGAAAACGTGGATACCGATCAAATTATACCGGCTCGTTTCTTAAAAGCGACCAAACGTGAAGGTTTTGGCGATAATTTATTCCGCGATTGGAGATACAATAACGACAATACGCCAAAAGAGAGTTTTGTACTCAACAATCCTATCTATACAGGCAAAATTTTAGTGGGAGGAAAGAATTTCGGTTCTGGTTCTTCAAGAGAGCATGCGGCTTGGGCGGTTTACGATTATGGTTTCCGTTGTGTGGTTTCTAGTTTTTTTGCCGATATTTTCAGAGGCAACTGTTTAAATATAGGCGTTTTACCTGTACAAGTAAGTCCAGAATTTTCAGAGCAAATTTTCAACGCTGTTTACGATGATCCCAATACGGAATTAGAAGTCAATCTTCCAAATCAAACCATCACTATTCTTTCAACTGGAGCCCAAGAATCTTTTGAAATCAATAGTTACAAAAAAGAAAACATGTTGAATGGTTTTGATGACATTGATTATTTACAAAACATAAAAGGAGACATCGAAACGTTTGCGGAAGGCTTGCTATTATAAATCTAATTTTTAATTAATTGAACTTCAACAATAAAAAAATTTCAAATCCTGCAAAGTCTTTTTTTGACCTTCCTGCAAGGTCTCATTTTGACCTTGTAGGTTTTAAATTAAAAAACAAAACCTACAAGGTTTTGAAAACCTTGCAGGTTAAACAAAAAATTTATTAATCGAATCCAGATTGTAAATGACTCCGAAAAAAATTGAAATAATGGACACGACGTTGCGCGATGGGGAACAAACCTCGGGCGTGTCGTTTTCAGCTTCCGAAAAATTGACCATAGCTAAACTTTTATTGGAAGAACTGAAGGTGGATCGTATTGAAATTGCTTCTGCCAGGGTTTCGGAAGGGGAGTTCCAAGCCGTAAAAAATGTGACCAAATGGGCTTTTGAAAATGACTATTTACATACGGTTGAAGTGTTGACCTTTGTTGATAATGGCGTTTCCATCGATTGGATGATCGAAGCTGGTGCGAAGGTTCAAAATTTACTTACCAAAGGTTCATTGAACCATTTAACCTATCAACTTAAAAAAACACCTAATCAGCATTTTAAGGAAGTTTCAGAAGCTATTTCACTGGCCAAGGAAAGAGGCATTGAAACCAATGTGTATTTAGAAGATTGGAGCAATGGGATGCGCAATTCCAAGGACTATGTATTTGAGTTTTTAGCGTTTTTGTCAACACAGCCAGTTAAGCGCATCATGCTTCCGGATACTTTAGGGATTTTAACGCCTACCGAATCTTACGAGTTTGTAAAAGAAATTAAAGATCTATACCCAAATTTACATTTCGATTTCCATGCGCACAACGATTACGATTTAGGGGTTGCCAATGCTATTTCTGGATTAAAGGCAGGGGCAGATGGCTTGCACTTAACCGTAAATGGTATGGGTGAGCGTGCCGGAAATGCCCCTATGGGCAGTACGGTAGCGGTTATAAACGATTTTATGCCGGAGGTTAAAATCGGCGTCAATGAAAAATTTTTGTACACCATTAGCAAGTTGGTCGAGAGCTTTTCCGGGGTTATGATCCCCGCGAACAAACCTATCATAGGTGCCAACGTATTTACCCAAACCGCTGGTATCCATGCCGATGGGGATAACAAAAAGAACCTTTATTTCAGCGATTTAATGCCAGAGCGTTTTGGCAGAACACGAAAATATGCCTTAGGGAAAGCATCGGGGAAGGCCAATATCCAAAAGAACTTACAGGAATTAGGGCTTCAGCTTAACGATGCAGATTTAAAGAAAGTCACCCAACGTATCATCGAATTGGGTGATAAAAAGGAAGTGGTTACCAAAGAAGATTTACCTTACATCATTTCGGATGTGTTGGATAGTTATTCTTATGAGGAAAAGGTAAAGGTGAACTCGTATGTATTGACACATTCAAAAGGATTAAAGCCTTCAACAACCGTTTCAATATCCATAAATGGTGAAACTTTTGAGCAAAATGCCCAAGGAGACGGTCAATTTGACGCCTTTATGAATGCGCTCAGAAGCATTTACATCAATAAAAAAATGGTGTTGCCGGATTTGATAGATTACGCCGTTAGAATTCCGCCAGGGAGCCATTCGGATGCGTTGTGTGAAACCATCATTACCTGGAAAAACCGTGAAAAAGAATTTAAAACCCGTGGGCTGGATTCCGATCAAACAGTGTCAGCGATTAAAGCCACCGAAAAAATGTTGAATATCATTACGAGTTAGGAATTCAGATTTACGATTTACGATTAAGATTGTTCAGAATTCAGAATCATATATTAATGACTTCATTAAATAAATAATAACAATAGAAAATAGCTTAAAATATCATGACCAATTAAAAAGTTGGTATTTAGTTAGGCACTGCGTTAGGGATTACTCATTTATTTCTATTTTGATAAATAGGAGATCGTGAATGCTCCGCATTTGTAGCGGTATCCTTTTTTGTTTTTCACAAAAAAGATATAGCGGAAAGCCCGACCGAAGCGTTTCCTGCAAGGTTTTTTTTAACCTTGTAGGTATGAAGCGAAGGGAACGCCCAAATGATTATTAAGAATTAGGAATTCAGATTCACGATTTACGATTAAAAATATTCGGAATTAAGAATGATGCAAATATATTAATGACTTTTTTGGATAAAAAATAGAGAATAACAATAAACAATAGAAAATAACTTTATAATGAAATTAACTATAGCAGTTTTAGCAGGAGACGGCATTGGGCCTGAAGTGATTGATCAAGCAGTAAAAGTAAGTGATGCTGTTGCTAAAAAATTTGGACACGAAATAACTTGGAAGCCAGCATTGACCGGTGCTGCGGCCATTGATGCGGTGGGGGAACCCTACCCGGACGAAACACACGAAATCTGCAAAAGTTCTGACGCTGTTTTGTTTGGTGCCATTGGCCATCCTAAATATGACAATGATCCATCGGCGCCAGTACGACCGGAACAAGGGTTGCTTAAAATGCGTAAAGCTTTAGGCTTGTTCGCCAATGTGCGCCCCACCTTTACGTTTCCATCGTTATTGGACAAATCACCTTTAAAAAGAGAGCGTATTGAAGGTACCGATTTGGTGTTTTTACGTGAATTGACCGGTGGCATCTATTTTGGTGAAAAGGGTAGGAGAGATGGTGGAGAAACCGCTTTTGACAATTGCGTTTATACACGCGCGGAAGTGCAACGTTTAGCAAAAAAAGGTTTTGAATTGGCGATGGCGCGCTCAAAAAAATTGTGCTGTGTGGATAAAGCCAACGTTTTGGAAACTTCAAGATTGTGGAGAGAAACGGTGCAAGCGATGGAAAAAGAGTATCCTGAAGTAACGGTTTCTTATGAGTTTGTGGATGCCGTTGCCATGCGTTTGGTACAATGGCCAAATAGTTATGATGTATTAATTACCGAAAACTTGTTTGGAGATATTTTAACGGATGAGGCCTCGGTTATCTCTGGTTCTATGGGGTTAATGCCATCGGCATCCCTAGGGTCTGATATTGGTTTGTTTGAGCCCATCCACGGGTCGTACCCTCAAGCTACCGGGAAAAATATTGCAAACCCGATGGCCACGGTATTATCTGCTGCCATGATGTTCGAAAACTTCGGATTGAACGAAGAAGGAAAAACCATTAGGGATGCCGTAAACAGTGCTTTGGAAAAAGGGATGGTGACCGAAGATTTAGCCGATGGCGGAAAAGCACACGGTACTAAAGAAGTAGGGGATTGGTTGGCAGCCAATATCTAGAAAACATGATGGAATAATTACCGGACCTCACAGTTTTTGAAAACTGTGAGGTCTTTTTTTGTTTAAAAACTAATGCTCTTTTTCTTTAAAATGTTGGTCAAACTTATTATTTTTGTTATTGAACTAGTTTAAACTTTTTCCAATCACCATTTTGGAATTATCTAAATTGGATTCAAAATATAAAAAAATCATTTTATGAAATGAGCATGACCGAAAATTGGCCGCAACCGCCAATGATGATATGCGAATTACATATGACCTATAAAAATCAATAAATATCAACATATGAAAAACAAAGTCATCAATTTATTCAACAATAAAATTGTGGTCGAAAATGATGGAGTCATGTATTCAGGACTTATCAATGAATTCCTAGCACCTTTTGAAGATGATTTCCCGGATGATTTTTACGTAGAAGACATTTTTGAATTTGCCATAAGCACTTGGAATTTGGCTAACATAAGTACTATATTACCGGCTAAGGAATTTAAAAACATTATTAGCTCTGCTTCCGATGCCAATCCGGATTCCGTTTTGGCAAAAAAAATGATTGCTTATAAACTGTCTCATTTTAAAGAATACGATCGTTTTATTTCAGATTTTAAAATTGCGGAAATTGATGGCAAACCTATGGTCTCGGTAATAACAGAAACCAAAGAAGCTTACTTGGATAATCTCCAGGATAATTTTAGTGACGATCTATCGGAAGCCGATTTTACAGATAATTACATTAATCGCTATGCAATAGTTTTAAAACCCAAACAGCCCCTCTTTGATTGGGTAAACAATTTATATCCTGACGATGAGAAAATCGTTGAAGTCCTTAGGTCAAATGTTTATTTAAAAAATGAGGATGATGATTTAGAGAAATGGCTTCAAAAAAAATACGATAAGCTGTTTATGATGGAGCTTGATAGTTGGCATACCAATAAAAAAGAATGGCCACAGAAGCGGAACTATAAAATGTTCAAACAGTGGTTTCAAGTGGATATTTCTGATATGGTTTATGATTTGGAAAACACACCTGTCCGTAAAGAATATTAAGTTTAATGGAACTCGGTACTTTTGACACGTATTTCACGGATTTACACTTATTAAATCCGTGAAATACGTGTCTGTTTTTATGACAATATTTGTTGTGAAGTGATTCAAACTTTAAAACCTGAGTTCGACATAAGAATTAGTGCATACTATTAATAATCAGAAGTTTAATAATTTTGTCATTGCTAGGCAACAGATAAAAAAATTATCAAGCGATATTGTTGACAAATAAATTGAATTTGAACTGGGAATTTGAAAATATGGATTGTCCCCCTAAGGGGACTTTAGAGGTGTTTTTAAAATTTGAGCGCTATTTAAATAGTTGATAATCAAATATATAAAATACTTGTCATTGTGAGTTTTTTCACTAGAAAAAAAGCGAAGCAAACTTTAAAATTGAACTTATTGGATTTTATTTATAAATTAAACAGATTGCTTCGTCGTGTGCCTCCTCGCAATGGCGAATGTGATTGATATTCAGTTATTTTGATTCTTGCATATATCGAACTCAGGTTTAAAAGTAAAAATCTTTTCTAATCCATTAAATCCGTGTCTTTTTTCAAAACGATTTGTTTTTGAACAAAACTTGTGGTATTGGGCAACTCAAAAACCTCCAAATCAAAATAAGGTACGGCGGCTATAACATGATCAAAAATATCGGCCATGATATACTCGTAGTTTTCCCAACGCTTATCACTGCTAAACGCATATATCTCCAATGGAATGCCTTGTGGTGTGGGTGCGAGTTGGCGCGCCATAATCATCATGTCCTTATTAATGGCGGAATGGTGCTTTAAATAGGTGTCGATATACTTTCTAAAAACGCCTAAATTGGTCAGGTTCCGTCCATTTAAAAGCAATTCTTTATTGATGCCATTCTGTTTATTGTAGCTATCAATATCCGCTTGACGGTTTTCTAAATAAGATGAAATCAATTGAATATCTTTAAGCGTATCTACCTCGTCCTTAGTTAAATACTTAACGCTATTTTGAGTAATGTTTAAAGACCGTTTAATACGTCTGCCATCCGAATTGGTCATGCCTCGCCAGTTTTTAAACGAATCGGAAATAAGGGCATAGGTTGGAATGGTAGTAATGGTCTTATCAAAATTTTGGACTTTCACAGTGGCGAGGTTTATTTCGACCACATCGCCATCGGCTCCATATTTTTCAAAGGTAATCCAGTCGCCAATACGCACCATATCGTTAATGGACACTTGGATACTGGCTACAAATCCTAAAATGGTATCTTTAAAAATTAAGATGATGATGGCCGAAGCAGCTCCTAAACCGGTCAGAAAATTGATAAGAGGCATTCGGGTAAGAATGGCAATGGCCGATAATATACCTATTATCCACGCAAAAATCATAAATACCTGAATATAACTATCTATGGGCTTGTCTTTAAGGCTTGGCAAGGTTTTAAAATAGTCTTTAAGGGTATGGAGCAAACTGCGGACAATCCATAAGGCTAAAATAAGCGCAAATACGGTCAGGCCACGTTCAAAAACAACTTCAAAGTTTTGAAAATCATAAAAAACAAAAGGCACAAATTCGATGGCTATGAGGAGCGGGATGATGTGTGCGATGTTAATGGGTACTTTATTGGCGACCAATAAATCGTCAAAATTAGTTTTGGAGCGCAGTGCGAACTTCGAAAAAAGACCAATCAGCAACTTTCTTATTACAAAATCTATAGCATAAATAATAACGGTCAATGCTATGGCCAATACCAGCATGTTCAGGTATTTTGACGTGGATTCGTCTGTGCCAACAGCTACAAAATAATCGTATATAAAATGTCTGATGTTATCCATTTTTCAAGGGGTTTAAGTACTTTCTATCCATATAGAAAGTACCGAAAGGAATAATTGATGCCAATAGAATGGTTCCGAATGTTTTAGGTTTCCAACGTAATTCCGCTTTAAGCATAAAGGCCAAAATAATATAGCCCATAAACAATATACCGTGGGGCATTCCTAACAGTTTAACATATTGCGGATCGTTAAACAAATATTTAATGGGCGTAGCAATAAATAATAAGAGGATATAAGAAACCCCTTCTAGGAGTGCTGTGATTCGGAATATATTTAAGAATGATACCATAAAAAATAATTAGGCTACAAAAATACGCTGCAATAGTTGAAAAGCACTGCGCATTTTGGGATTTTTAAAAGGCGTGGAAAATAACGATGCCGTAAATTAAAAAGCGCAGTAACCGCAACGATCCGTAAGCCACCACATTTTTAAACGGAAACTCAATAAGGCCTGCCGCCATACACGAAATTGAAAAGGGTAGTGGCAATAGGGCGCCGACAACAATTAAAAAACCACCCCATTTTCTGGAATTTTTAAGCTGTTTCGCCATTTTAACCTCTAAATATGTGTGTACTTTAGGGATTTTAGTAATAATATGCCCAATATAGTAGGACAATAAACCGCCAGCATAGGACAATAGTGCCAAAATGCTTAAAAACAACCAGGGATAGTCCATTTTTCCTGCCCATGCAATAAATATTTCGGGTGGCACCAAGCCCAATAAACTTTCAGAAAGAAAAAAGAAAGCGACCACACCAAAAGCGGGCAGTGTTTCGGTAAGGTGCACCAAAGCAGTATTGATGTCGTAATAATGGTTGATGATGTATAGGGCCGCAACGATAAGGATGATAAAAGGCAATGCTTTTTTTACAGCATTCCAAACAAAATTGTAAAATCCGGTATAACTGTAATATTGGTGCAGTAATTGCCAACGTGATTTTTCTGTTTTAGATTTGGGTTTCATAAAAAGCCTTACTTTTTTTTTGGGAACACAAAGGTACTGTAAAATATATGTGCAATCCCGATGAATGGGCAATTTTAATAATTTTATAACATTCGTAGAAATATGGGTTGGCATAGATTGAATATTGGGGCGATCGCTGTGAAAAAATACCAAAACAAACCAACTGTGGCATTGAAACTTTTAAAAGGAGGAAGAGATGCACTCAATAGTATCCATAAAAAAAGCCACTTATAAATTATAAGCAGCCATTTTCAATGGATTAATTAAGAGGGATTTATTGTTCGTTCGATGCCATAAGCGCAAAAAACTTATTGATGTTTGGTAAAATAACTATACGGGTCCTTCTGTTTTTTGATCGGTCTTCTTTGGTATCGTTACCGGCTACAGGCAAATAACTGCTCCGTCCAGCGGCAATTAGTTTTTCTGGGGCTACATTGTATTTGTTTTGAAGCGCCCTTACCACCGAAGTAGCACGTAGCACGCTCAAATCCCAGTTATCAGCAATTTTCTCTGTATTGATGGACCTCGCATCGGTATGGCCCTCGACCATCACTTCAATACTAGGTTCAGAATTGATAACGTTCGCTAATTTTTGAAGAATGTTGTTCGCTTTATTGCTTACGCGGTAACTAGCGGTATCAAATAGCATTTTATCTGAAATGGAAATCATGACCACCGTTTCGTCAATATCAATGGCAATATCCTCATCTTCATTCAACGTACTGTTATCCAACGATTTTTGCAAGTTGTAAGACACTGCCAAATTCATGGAGTCTTTAAGGGTAGTAGCTTGTTTCAATTTATTTGGGTCCACGTTTGCCAATGTTTTACGCATTTGCTTTTTGGTTTCGTTAGAAATCACAGCAACATTGCCAACCGTTTCCATTTTAACGTCGTTTTCTTCAGTAAGCGTATTTATTTTAGCATTATAAGCCTCAACGCGCGCTTCAATTTTAGCGAATTTAGATTCCAATTCTTCTTTTTCAAATTGTGTTTTAGCCAAGGCGCTTTTAACTTCACCGTTTTCATGTTCTAAAGCCATGTATTTTTTTTTCGATACACAGGCGGTCATTATAATGGTTGCGAGTAATACAAAGGAAATTCTTCTCATAATGTAGATATTTATTGTTTTTTTATCCCGATAACTATCGGGAGTCATATGCGATTTGCATGGCTCAATTGGTAAATGCGACCAATTTTTTATGCCATTCTCCATAATATAATTTTAATGTTAATATAATTTTTAATTGTCTCATTATAGTTACGAACGAAAAGGGGATATAGACTATATGATAAATAAAAAAGTTGCAATTAATTCATAAGCCAATGATATAGAATCGTTTAAAAATATTCTATTTTACATAATATAAATTATAGTACAAATGTTCATTATGTTGTTTAAGCTGTCGTTTCCATTTGATAGCTATAATGTAGTATTATGTAAAATATCCCAGAAGCATTCGTTTTCATAAGAATAATTGGAACTTGGGTCATTAAACTTATAAACGGTTTGCTTCGCAGAGTTTTTTAAAACATTATGTATCTATAATTTGTTGTTATGTAAAATAGCCGCTACCAAGCGCTCGATTGTTTTATAAAATCAAATTGCTCTGGCAATTTATTTTACACACAATTATCCATCGCTTGCCAACGCCAAAATAAAAGCTAACCTTTTTGCGCTTATTAAAAATCGCGTATTCGACAAAATGTACGTTATAAAAAATTTTACGAGATTCTCGTGGATTGCCACAAGAGTATAAAATTTTCCCTTGCTCAAATCCTTGCTTAAAAATTTCTATACACTTGTTAACTGTAGAATTTCAATTAATCTTTTTTTCTTTTTTCACTATCTTTTGTCTTGAAACAAAAGAAACAAAAATTCAAGGCTGCATAAACTTTTGGAAACAATTTACGGTTCATTCGCTATATTTTAGGAAACATTGTAACTGGTTAACATTGCTTTGAAATCCCTTGTATAATTGTAACTCTTAAGAAACCGTATTACTAAACCCCTAAAATATGTACGCTCACTTCACCTTATTGTTTTACCAAAATTTTCTGAGGCCAAGGAAACATCGAGATTCTATTTTACATAATAATTAAAGATTCTAATGAATTTTACTTAATCTTTGAATTTAATAAATAACGAACTGGTCGAGTCTTTTTTAAGATTAATTTTTCCTTAACTGCAAGTTTTAACCACTCATCTACTTGTTTTGGAGTTAATTCAAAAATCTTCAAAATTTCTTCTTTATTAAATTCTTTATCTATAAAATGAGAAGTTGATTTTTGCATAAAAAAGTCAAAAAATGAAATTCCTTCTATACTTACATTGTCAGAATTTAAAGTTGTATTAGGCTTCTCTCCTATTGATTTTATTTCGGTTTCTTGAACTTTATTAGATAATTCTACTTCAATTTCTTTGTCATAATTGAATAAAGTTCCTTGAGTTTTTGTTGATTTAGGTTTAGAATTAATAATATTTGAAACATTAAATTCTTTAGGTAAAAAACGAGCTCCTTTTTTTACTATTTCAAAATTTCCTTTATTGGTTTTATTCTCAATAGGTGCAACAACCCATAATGGGGTCCAATTATTCTTTAGATTTTCATTTGCACCTTCCCATGTTCCTCCTTTAGTTTCAGATTTCACTACAATAGTGGCTTGAGATAAAACATAAATAAGCTTATTTCTACCCATAGCATTACCAACATTAAAACCAACTTCAGGATTGAATGGAGAAATTAAAACTAATTTGTTATCAACAACATATTTCCTATAAACTGAAGATGAAGATTTTTTTAATAGACTATCCGCTAGAACACCCAATGCATAACCATCATTTTGCAGAATACCAGTCATAGAATGTTCATCTATACCTCTAGCTCCACCTGATACTACTCCATATTGTTGTTCCTTGAGTTGTTTGACTATTTCTTTTGTTGTTGATATTTCAGTTTCAGAAATATGTCTTGAACCAACAATTCCTATGTAGTTTTTATTTAATAAGTTTTTATTTCCAATACCAAATAATATTGGAGGCACTTTATCTTTTAATTTAATTTTTAAACTGTTCGGATAAAATTCATCACTTCGATTAATAATCCAAACTCCTGCTTTAATCCATTTTTCTAATTTAATAGCTAATGCCATTTTACGGTCTAGCAACTCAATAATTCTGTTTTTTGATATTGAAGTATCATTCCAATTGACTAAAAGTTTATCTAAATCAATGGTTAAAAGGTCTTCTGGTTTAAGTTTTTTAGACTGTAACCATCTGACCGTTTTGTTCCATTCTAATAAGGACAAAGGTTTGTTTTTTTTATCTAAATCCTTTGAAAAATAGGATGTTAAGAGTAATATTGCTTTGGTTCTTTCTGAAATCATTTTAGTCACTTACTGATGTTGATGTTAAGGCAATTGGATATACTAAACCAGAACCTGATTTTTTTAACAATGTCGTTGCAATTGTAAACGTCGTCCACCTTGAGTCTACTGCATCATCTACCAAAAATACAGGTTTATTTTCAACTTCGCCTTCAATTTGGAAAACACCATCTAAATTATGACATTGATGAAAACTATTTTCTTGATCTTTTTGTGGTTTGGTATCTTTAGCTTTAACAATTAAAGGTTTAAAAGGTATTCCTAATTTTTCCGCCAATCGTTTTGCGAAATTAGGCACTAATTCCGGATGTCTTAATGAAGGAATACAAGTTAACCATTCTGGAAAAGGGTTTGGTTTCCATCTATCAACAATCATTTCATACATAGCATCTACCAACTCATCTCTAAAATATCCCGAATGTTTATCGTCTGTAACCATATTTCCCCAACCAGCATCTCCCCAACGAGATAATACTTTACCTTTTTCTGCCTGCAAATCTTCTCTCAAATTACCTCGCCAATCATATTCTGGTAAAGCATTTTTTGCAATTTGCTTTCTTGGTAAAATATCAAATTCAGAATGCTTTAAATAAATAGAGGCTTCAATTGTATTACTATGAGAAACTGAATCTGGAACTATTGCCTTACCCAAACAATTTCCACATTTTCCACAATTAGTAATGTTTTGGTCATCTAATTCTCTTTGCAAGAATGACATTAAACACTCCTTTGTAATTATATAATCTTGTACAATATTCCATTCTAATTCACGCTGATTTGTTAACCGTTCAATCTTTTCCTTATCCATTGCAAAAGATACAGCTGAACGTTTCCATTGTGTACCGACTTTAATAATAGGCGAAGGTTCTTCTACGCTTAAGTATTTTATAGTCTGATTTATTTTACCATAACTTAAATTTAGAACTTCTTGTAATTTAGGAATTGACAAGCCATCATAATCTTCAAGAGCTTGTAATATATTTTGTACTGCATATTCAGGAGGAAAAGCGGATTCTCTAAAATAATTATGAACTTCTGCATCTTCTTGTCCAGACAATAAAATACCATAAGCACTATCAATAGCTCTTCCAGCACGACCTACTTGTTGGTAATAACTAATAATAGAATCTGGTGCTTGAAAATGTATTACAAAATTAAGGTCTGGTTTATCATAACCCATTGCTAAAGCTGTAGTAGCAACTAGTACTTTTAAATCATTATTATATAAGGAATCTTCTAAAAATTCTCTGTATGTTGTAGAATCCTCAAAATTATCATCTTCAACACCAGAGTAATAAGCTGCTGCTTCAATATTACAATCATTTAACCATTGTACAACAGTTCTTGCATCACGTTTTGTTAATACATAAATTATTCCGCTACCATCAAGATTTGGTAAATTTTCTTTAAGCCATGCTAATCTCGATGCTTGGTCTTTTAAAACGATATTTTGAAGCTTTAAGCTTTCTCTTGTTAATGCTCCTCTTAAAACATTAATACCACCTAATTGTTCTTCAATATCTGCTACTACTCTATCATTTGCTGTAGCTGTAGTTCCTAAAACAGGCATACCTTTAGGCATTACTTTTAAAATACCAACAATTCGTCTGTAATCTGGTCTGAAATCGTGTCCCCAATCTGAAATACAATGGGCTTCATCAACTACAAATAATCCAATTTTATCAGCTATAGGAAATAATATTTCATCCATAAAACGCTCATTAGCTAATCGTTCGGGTGAAATTAAAAGCGTATCAACATTGTTTTTTAAAACCTCATTTTGAATGACTTTCCAGTCATCAAAGTTGTTTGAATTAATAGTTACTGCCTTTATTCCTAAACGTTCTGCTGCTTCTATTTGGTTACGCATTAATGCCAATAAAGGAGATATAATTATAGTTGGACCTTTACCTTGATCTCTTAAAATTCTACTACTAATAAAATATACAGAGCTTTTTCCCCAACCAGTACGTTGTATAACTAGCAGTTTTTCCTTATCAACCGTTAGTTTCTCAATAGCTTCCCATTGTCCATCCCTAAATGTAGCACCTGGTATGTTAAGTGCTTTACGCAAAAGTGAAACTGCTCCTTGCTTATCCATACTTTATTATATTATTTTATAACTCAAATTTTTTTACCTAAAAATAAAACTAATCTTCCCAAACTATGCTTAAAACTTGATTGCCATGAAATAAACAATGCTCTTTAAACTCCCTATTTGTTTGAGATTGCCATACATTACTAAACCAATCCATAGCAAAAACTGTTTGAGTATTATTTGGCTTTCTAGATAAATTAAAATACTCTCCTACAACAGTATCCTCTGGAACTTTATATTTACCGTTTTTTAATTTCCAATATGGAAAATCATCACTTGACCAGTACCAAACTATTTCATTATTTTTAGAATAAACAACCATTATTGGGTGATTACCAATAGCTGAAAAGCGTAATGCTGTGGCAGAAATACTAGTTTGATATTTTTTTGCCAACTCTTGTATTAAAGAAAAATTAAACTTTCTTCTATAACAATCTTTATAAATTTTACTTTCTGGTAATAAAAGACAAGATGCAAAATAATCTGCTTGTCTTTCAGCCCTATTATTGTTTACAAAACCCGTGAATGAACAATGACTTGGAGATTTACCTTGTACTAATACATTTCTGTGTGAATCTATAAAAAAATGGCCTAATTCATGAGCAAATGTAAATCTTGCTCTTTCAGTATAAGCATGCCCTAGCCTATCAATATTAATAAATATGTGAAATTTATTATTTTTAAACTCTATTAATCCATCAAAAGAATCTTCATAGTTACCATAACTGTAAGTAATATTGTTTTTCTCAGCAATAATTTCAGGATTAATAAGTCCTCGAGGAAAATGATATTCTGCAATGCTACTTGCCAATTCGTTTAGACTTTCTTTGTCGTATGTAGTTAAAAAATCACTATTTTTTTTCTCCATTTTCGCGATCCTTCAGCATTTTATTTTTTACTTCTTTAGAAATAGCTTTTCCATCTCGAGCAGCCATTGATAAAATATCAGATTCTAAAGGCAAAGATTTAATAGTTTCCAAGTCCAATTTTTTTATTTTTCCCTTCTCTATAATTTCTAATGGATTATTCCAATTTTCTGGTTTTTCATATGACTTTTTATATATTTTTTCGAAAGCCTTAATTTCTTGGTCGCTTGATGGCATTATATAACCATTCAAGCGTAAGATTTTTGCTAAATCACTTTTATTGGTTTTCATTTTAAACGGCTTTTAATTTTGATTTTGATTCAATTTCACTAATAAGTTTCTTTTTTACACGACTTCTAATCATTCTAATATTGTCGCGAGTTGTTCCATATAATTGCTCAATATTATCAAGAACTTCTGAAGGTGTGTTTTTCCCTTTTTCGTAATTATCGTAATATGTTAATATTATATATCTATCCCTTTCAGATAATGAATAAAGAGCATCTTCTAAGATTTTTCTATTAGTCGATAATGCCAATTCTAATTTTTCAAAAATTTCAGGAGATATTGACGGTTCAAAAAAGTGCTCATCATCATCAATTATTTTGGTTTGTTTTGAAGTATAGTTTAATGATTCCCTTAATAAGTCATTTTTTTCATTTTTAGCAATCGCTGCTAAATATACTCGGAAAGCATCATCTTGTGTCTTATGTTTTCTTGAATCAAATTCAAAATCTAGAGGCTTATTGTAAACTTCCATAAATGTATTATTAGTAACTGTATTTGCAAATACAGTTTTTTCAGATTCTGAATTTAAATAAATTGATTTCTTAACTGAATTAAACACAAACTCACTAAATCTTTTGTATATCAAACTAAATGACTCATTAGCCATTTTTTGGTCTGTTTCCTTTTCTGATACATAGAAAAGTAGGTCTTGTACTTCTTCTGCCATATGAGATATGTTGTACTTGTATTGTTAATATCTGATTTCCGTGACAAATTTTTAATAATATAAAATGTCACACTTTAAAGATATTATTAATGCAACAAAAATCAACTATTATTTAATATAAATATCTCATTTAAATGCCTGAAAACTTTGAATTTAGAATCTGTCACGCTTTTAAGATATTATAAGTATAATGTAAATTAAAAAAAATGGCTACAAACAAACCTGTTGGAGACAACGCAAGAAAAGGAGCGGTAAAACAACGTTCACAAGTATTAAATCCTAAAACTAATCTTTATGTAAAACGCGATACAGAAACTGGAAAGTTTATGGACGTAAAAACATCTGGAGGAAAATTTAAAGGCGTGAGAAAAGAAAAATAATGGAAAAAGAAAGATTAATATATACCATAAGTAGGTTTGATCACTATTTTGATAGTGTAAACAACAAGACTGCTGTATACATAGCTATTAACACATTTGTTGTTGGTTCTCTTATAACTTCATATGTAACTTTAGTAAATGATATTAGTTGTTATTCTGAAATATTTCAAGCTTTAATTTCTATTTCATTTCTGATTGGATTATCAACATTAATAATTCTAGTAAACGCAAGTATCCCTTTTTTTTCTAAAGATTCCAAATCTATGTATTATTTCGGCGGTATTGGAACGATGAAAAAAGATGAGTTTGAATTATGTTCAAAAACGCTCACGACAAAAAAAGAAATGAAAGATTTAAGAAATCAGGTTCATACTCTTTCTACAGGTTTAACAACAAAATTCACAAAATTGAAATTAGCAGGTAGATTATTAGTAGCACAATTCATCATGTTAATACCAATTTTTACAATAATAATTTTAAATAAATAACAATATGAAAATATACGATGACTATCTTCAAATAATTAAAGATGCTGTTGAAAGTGATACTTCCAACCAATTTTCTAAAGGATTAGGTTCTCCAATTTATGGTAGAACAAATGAGCAATTTAAAGCTATATTAAATAGAATTGAGGATAAAGAAATAGCATCAGAAATGAAAATGTTTTCTGAAGGTTTAGGCAGGCCTGTTAATTATAATCAACAATTAGGTCTTCACCCTAGTTTTGCACATTTAAAAAATACGGACAATGTTGAAGAACACTATATTGTATCAGTATTTATTGATATTAAAGGAAGCACAAACCTTTTCAAAAAATTTGATAAAGAAACTAATTTTTTGATTACAAATGCAATTATCAAAAGCAGGAATACATACTGCTCTAATATTTGGAG
Organism: Mariniflexile sp.; assembly: GCF_052728615.1. Taxonomy (NCBI): domain Bacteria; kingdom Pseudomonadati; phylum Bacteroidota; class Flavobacteriia; order Flavobacteriales; family Flavobacteriaceae; genus Mariniflexile; species Mariniflexile sp. The sequence continues at coordinate 62,707 of NZ_JBFVFE010000024.1, forward strand.
GATATGTTCATAGACTTCAAGGTGATGGCATGTTTTTATACTTTGGAGATGAAAATACTGAACAAAAGAAAGCAGTTGAACTTGCATTGCAAATGGTAAGTGTTTACACCCATTTCGTAAAAAATGATCTTAAAGAATATTTATTATCGCAAGGAATTGAAAATATAGGTGTGAGAACAGGAATTGATCTCGGAAAAAAGGAAGATGTGTTATGGGGTAATTCTGGTATTGGTGAGATTAGTGAAGTTACGACTTGTAGCTTACATACAAGTTTAGCCAGTAAAATGCAATCTTCGGCTTTGAGAAATGGTGTTGTTGTTGGACAATACGTAAAGGACGAAGTTTTGTCGAATGATTTTTTTAGTCCAGTCTGTCAACGTTCTGATAAAACCGAAAGTGACAGATACATTTATAGAATTGATGATAGAAATTTCTATTATACACAGTACGATTTTAATTGGGAAAAATATTTAAAGCAACAAAGTTTTGTAGCAAATGATATTTATGGAAATCCTATTATTAAACTTCCTTCTAGCGTAAATTCAATTGCAGCGCTCAGACCTATTGCTGAAATTAATAAACCTTATTTTAATGAAGGAAAAAACGATACTAGAAAAGGATATAGATAAATTTTGTGAAGTTTATCCATCATTTAAATACTACAAAAATTTTAATAAAAAATTTTGTAACTAATCAGTTTTCAAACTGAAATTCATTTTTAGCGATAAGTTTCAACGCTTCTGATACGTTCATTCCATT
>NZ_JBFVFE010000025.1:0-60414 GCF_052728615.1 Mariniflexile sp.
TTATCCGAAAAGATTACTTTTACCACATAAAATAAATGTTTAAAATAGCAAATTAATCGCTTGCGGATTTAAGGTTAGACACAAAAAAGAGTGTGTATTTTTAAAATCAAAGTGGAAAAATATAATATTCTTTAAACTATGTGGTAAGCCTGTTACCCTTTTGAGCCTTTTTTATGGATATTCTTTTTAAACTGTGCAGGTGTAAAACCAGTGATTTTTTTAAAATTGACATAGAATACCGATTCTGATCTAAACCCACTATCAACAGCTACGGCAAATATGGTCAGGTCTTTATTTGCTGGATCGGAAAGGATTCTTATGGCTTCTTCAATCCTTTTTTCATTGATATACTCACTAAATGATTTGCCTATATGATCATTCAATAATCTAGAAAGAATGTATGAATGTACGCCTAGTGCATCAGCCAATACCTTTTCATTTAACTCTGTGTCAAGATGGATTTTTTTAGTATGGATAAGCGCATTTAGTTCTGATTCATATTTTTCCCCTTCTGGGAATTGATTTTCATCCAAACTTTTTATAACCGGTAAGCCGGATAATATTTTAGGATGCTTAAAGGAAAAATAAATGGTTATAAATATGATGAAGCATGTAAAAAGAACATAGTTTATTTCTACAATTTGCTGACCAATAACTTCGGGATTCTCAGCACTTTGTTTGCCAACAATTAACCAATAGGATAAATTGGTTAGCGCAATAAAACTTAGCAAGCCTAAAAACACCACCAAAACTCTTGGCCAAACCAATAGGGATGCTTGTTTTTGTTTTAGGGATTCGTCTTTAAACCGAAATAAGGCAAGACCTTTATAAAAAAGAAATAATTTCCATAAAAAAATAGCGCCCAAGCTAATTTGATGAAATGTTGAGCCAATGTATGTTGATACTCCAAAATTTTCTGTAAACAAGACCTCAGTTATAAGGACCAAAGACCAAACTGCCGGAAAGATGAAATAATAAAACATTTTTTTGTCATAGCGCCTACCCATAATATTGGTAATGTAAATAAGCACAAAAGCAGGAAGCAATAAGTCCAATATATCTGGGACTATTAAAAATGCAGGATGGTCTATCTTTAAACCTTCATAACGCAATAAGTATTGAAATAAGATATTTAAAGCAGTGGTAAAAAATATAATGGAGAGTAAATAATTGTTCCTAGCTTTTTTTACCATAGGAATCAATAATCCTACAACAAAACTTTGAATAAAACCCCAAATAAACAATCCAACAGCCATAGTGTTCTAAAATCCTATTTTTTTTAACAAATAACTTTAAAATGATGAAAGTAATAAGATTTTCTGAAAAAAAATAATATGTTTTGAGTAAAGATGAAATTAACTAAAAAAAAAGCGACAATTTAACAAAACGGTTTTATGTTTGTAGTTTTGATAATGAAATGGTTTCTAAAATTAAAGCCTCCGGAACTAGTTCCGGAGGCTTTAATGTATTGTTATTGCGTTAATTGATTCAGGTCAACGTACTGTATTTTACCAACCAGGGTTGTTAGGCAATAAATTTTGATTTTTTGATATTTCAGATGCTGGAATAGGAATTAATTCGTTTTTGCCAACTTTGAAACCTGGCATTTCTGTACCAAGCCCCCAACGGATTAAATCGAAATAACGGCTTAACTCAAAAGAGAATTCCAAAACTCTTTCGGTTTTTATTTTTTGAAAAAATGCTGCTTTATCCAAGCCCGTTTGGATGGGTAATACTGCAGCACGGGTTCTAACACGGTTTATCGCATCGTAAGCAGCTTGGTTTGGGCCATTATTAGCTTCGTTTATGGCTTCGGCATACATAAGCAATACATCTGAAAAGCGCATCATTCTATAGTTGATACTAGATTGCAATAAGGATTCATTGTTACCCAAATTACCTTTTCTTATAGCCGAATTACCTCCAGCATCCGGAATTCGGGCATTCCATTGCGCAACAGTTACAGGAGTCCAAGTTCCCCAACTATCTCCAGGTCGAGCTATGGTATAAATTCTTCTTAAACTATTGGCTTCGCCATTATTGTCGAAAACTGAATTCACATAATCAGATGGATAGGCATTCCCAAATTGTTTGGGCCCAAATAAAGTCCCCAAATAGGTGCTTTCAGTTTCAGCACCTCCGTCATCGCCAGCCCAAACGTTTCCATATCCACCAACAAATTGAACCTCGAACACAGATTCTAAATTGTTTTCAGTAGTATCTAAAAAGTTATTTTCATAATTAACTAAATCGAGATTTCCGTATTTACCGCTAATTACATCTGCAAAAGCATCTCTGGCTTCTGGGTATTTCTTTTGATATAAATATACTTTTCCTAAATAACCCGCAGCGGCAGCACTGGTGGCTCTACCTAAATTCGCAGCATTATATTCGCCTTTTTTGGGCAAAGCGGCAATGGCTGCCTTAAAGTCTTCTTCAATAAAAGCATAAACTTCAGTTACTGGATTTCTTGAAGGGAAAAATAATGGGTCATTAGGGCCCGTTACCAACCTGTCAATTATAGGAACGGCACCATAAATTTTGGCTAAATGAAAATAGTATAAACCTCTTAAAAATCTAGCTTCACCAATGATTCTTTTTTGTAAGTCTTGATTGGCAAATGTAATTTTAGGTACTTTATCTATCACAGCATTGGCCCTGGCTATGCCTTTGTAACAATCTGAGTAAACATTTGTGATTACTTGGGGCTCGGTATTGTCAAATTGAAAATTCACAAAATTGGCATATTGAAATCCTCCTTCTGTCATGGCGTAATCACCGGTAGAATATTCTAATGCATAAAGTTCCACTTTATAAAGTGCCCTACCCTGTAAAATGGTATAGGCTGCTGTAACTGCCTTTACGGCATCATCCTCCGATTGGTAAAATGTATTTCCGTCCAATGCGGTAAATACATCCACATCTTCCAGATAGCCACTGCCACAGCCCATTGGAATTGACATGGTTAATATCAATGCTAAAAATCCTGTTATTCTAATATGTTTTTTCATAATTTTTTATAATTTAAAATCCAACTTGTAAACCTAAAGTGAATGTTCTTGCTTGAGGGTACACTACGTTATCAATACCATCACTACCTACTTCTGGGTCGTAACCAACATCTGAATATCCTGAAATAGTAAATACATTTTGACCAGCCAAATAGCATCTGAATTTTGAAAGTTTCATTTTATTAATTAAACTTTCAGGAAATGAATATCCCAATTGCAAATTTTTCAGTCTAAAATAAGACCCATCTTCAATAAAGAAACTGGATACTTTGGCATTCCCGCTTAAAGTTCTTGGGAATTGTCTAGGGTTGGTTGTTGAAGGGTTACTTGGTGTCCAAGCATCTAAAACAACACGATTCAAGTTATTTGTTCTGGCATAACTTTGTGTATAGAATTTTGTTTCGCTCCAAATATCGTTGCCAGAAACCCCAAAGAATTGCATGCTAAAATCCCAGTTTTTGTATCCCATATTCAAATTGATGCCATAAGTAACATCTGGGATAGCGTCTCCAATAAAAGTTTGGTCTTTTTCGTCAATAACGTTGTCATCAGCTTTTATGTTTTTATATTTAAAATCCCCTGGCCTTGTTGATTCGCCTTGAAAAGGAGCTGCATCAATTTCTGCTTGGGTTTGAAAAATACCTTCAACTTGATAGCCATAGAATGACTGGACAGATTGACCTTCGTCGATACGAACTCTTAGCACACTGCTTAATTGTCCAAATGCTGATGTTTCAATATAATCCAATCCATTAGCTAATTTAGTAACTTTATTGTCTAAAGTGGTAACATTTCCTCCAATACTAAAAGTGAAGTCCTCACCAATTTTATCGCGATAATTTGCAGTAATCTCTAATCCTTTATTTACAATTTCACCAGCGTTCAAAGTAATGCCACCAAACCCTGTATGGCCCGGAACGGGAATGGATAATAATAAATCTTTAGAGGTTTTATTAAAATAATCCACGGTCATGGTAAAGCGGTTATTAAATAACCCTAGATCCAAACCGTAATTTAATTGCACTTGTTTCTCCCATCGTAAATCGGCGTTTTGCATAGATCCAGAAGGGCCAACGCCTGGAGCCAATGCTTGACTGGTTCCAAGCACATAAGTGGCATTTTGGTTTAGTGTAAAACGGGCCGAATTCGCATTAATGTTATCATTACCTAATGAGCCGTAACTGGCACGCAGTTTTAAGTCGCTAACAGCGGTGTTTTTTAAGAAAGCTTCATTACTGATGCGCCATCCTGCAGAAGCAGAGTAAAAATTAGCAAATTTGTTGTCGCCTACAAACTTTGAAGAACCATCCCGTCTAAAATTTACGGTTGCCAAATATTTACTATCATAATCATATATTGCCCGACCAATAATGGAGGTTGTTTTGTTTTCTGAAATGATACCACTTACTGTTGAAACGTTTTTTGAACCACTTAATACAGGTAAACCAGTGCCAGAGAATTGACCAAGAACGGTTGCCTGCATATCGGCGTATTGTAATTCTTGTGCCGTATAGCCAGCTAATAAATCCAGAGTATGTTTCCCAAAGGTGTTTTTATAGTTTAATGTGTTTTCTAATAATGCAGAATTGTTTTCCCCTCTGTATTCTCTAACCATAGCACCTTGCTCAAAACCTGGTACTTGATTTTGATTTAGTTTAAATTCAGGCACCGTTAATCGATCGTGGAAAGTGATAAGGTCAAATCCTGCATTTACTTTGAACTTTAAATTTTTCACTAGTTCATATTCGCCATATATATTTCCTAAAATCCTGTTAACGGTATTGGTGTTATCAATTAAAGTTTGGGCCGCTACTGGGTTCATGGTTGGTTCGCCATCCTGTAAAGTGGGTCCAGCAAAACCGCCAATATTATTTGGGTCGTAGATGGGCACATTCGGGGCTGATAAAATGGCGGAATTTAATATAGATGTTTGGTCATTAATACTCTCCTTATCATAAATGGTTCGAGAAACAAATAATGAATTGCCAAATTTAAATTTACCTAATTGGGTGTCGGTATTCACTGTTAGGTTATATCTTTTCATTCCAGTATTCATGATAATACCATCTTGGTCTAGATAACCGACCGATGTAGAATAGGTTGTTTTTTCACCGCCGCCTGACGCTCTAAATTCATAATTTGAAATATTAGCGGTTTTTAAAACTTCTCGTTGCCAATTGGTGTTGGTTGTTAGTGTAGTGCCATCCAATGCAGGAATTCTATTTAAACCCGAATTGTCTCTAACGGCATTCCAAACTTGTTGATACTCTTGGGAATTCAATAAGTCAAGCGTATTCCATGCTTTTTGGAAACCTGAATATGAATTTAATTCAAAGCGCGCTTTTCCAGTCTTTCCTCGTTTAGTTGTTATCAAAATAACACCATTTGCTCCACGAGCACCATAAATGGAAGCCGCAGAGGCATCTTTTAAAACAGTAATGGATTCAATATCTGAAGGGTTGATGGTAGCCAACGGATCAGGATTTGTAAATCCAGCTCCTTGATTACCAATACCATTATTCATAATATTGCCATCTATAACATATAAAGGGTTACTTCCTCCTGAAATGGATCCTTTACCTCTAATTACTACACTGGTGCCCCCACCAGGTGCGCCAGAATTTTTGGTTATATTTAAACCGGCAACCTGTCCTTGCATAGAGTTTTGAAAATCGGCAACAGGCCTGCCTTCTAATGCTTCCGAGCTTAAGGAAGCTATAGCACCCGATACATTTCCTTTCTTTTGGGTTCCATAGGCAATTACAACAATCTCGTCTAATTTAGAAACATCTTCTACAAGTGATACTTGAATGTTTTTTTGCCCATTTAAAGAGATTTCTGTTGTTACATAGCCTATGTAACTAATTACTAAGGTAGCATTTGGATTTGCCACGCTTAAGGAAAATTTTCCATCAAAATCAGATTGGGTTCCATTTGATGTGCCTTTCTCGATTATGGATGTTCCAGGCAAAGGGATGCTTTGGGCATCGGTTACTGTTCCAGAAATATTGGTTCGGTTTTGGCCATGAATGGCACCAAATCCAATAAAAAGGAGTAACAGTAGAATTGTTCTTTTAAAAATAAAGTTTGTTTTCATACTTAAAAATTAGTTAATAAATGTTTAGTAGTTATTTAGTCCAGCAATTTAATTTTAAAGGGTCTATAATGTTTACATGCAGACCTTAATGGTTAATGCTAAATTTCTGTTAAATATATATGATTACCACTCTTCCTAATCTTTTGATTTCTAAATTCAAATGAAATAATACATTTATAATAATACCATAAATAAGCCTAAACCCCCGTAGAATAAGGGATTTTTAGCTATTTATTTAATTTGATTAAGTATTAAACAATTTCTTTTTCAAATATTTTTTTTGTGGTTCAGAATTATAAATCCATAGAAAATCTAGGCAGTAAATGAGGATATTGCTAAAAATTTTGGCAATAACTGTCAATACAATATTTTTCTTCAAATTTAAAATGTTTATGAAACAAAACTTAGAGTATAAAGAGTATTATAACAAGGTGCTTGGTGGATGGATTGGTAAATGTGCGGGAGGCATTTTAGGAGCGCCCATAGAAGGATTCAAAAAATTTAATACCATACCATTTACTGAAGATTTGTTCGCAACAAATTTTGCCAATGACGATTTAGACCTACAAGTGCTCTGGTTGGATATGTTGCTAAAGAAGGGGCATAAAGTAAGGGCAACAGATCTTAATGAACATTGGAAAAATCATGTGGATTTTCCGTGGTGCGAATATGGCATTGCAACAAGAAATATAAATATGGGTCTGGATAATCCAAATTCAGGAAACCATAACAATTGGTATTGGAACACCGGAATGGGTTCTCCCATAAGAAGTGAGATTTGGGGCATGGTAAATCCGGGACAACCAGAAAAAGCGGCATTATTTGCAGGCATGGATTCAAGGTTAGATCATTTTGGGTTTTCGGTTGAGGCTGAACAATATTTGTCTGCATGTGCTTCCATCGCTTTTTTTGAAAATGATTTAAACGTAATTCTTCAAAAAGGCTTGGACTATATACCAAAAGATTCCGCTTGCAAAGAAATGGTAGAACAGGTTTTTGCTTGGAATGAAAGTTATGATTTTTACATTGTAGCAGGTAAAATTAAAAGTTTTTATGGCGATGCCGATTTTACCAATTCTCCCATGAATGTGGCTTTTACCATATTATCTTTATTACATGCCAACAATTCTTTTGATTTTTTAATTGATGCCTTTCATTTAGGCCATGATAGTGATTGCGTCGTGGCTACCGCAGGTGCTTTATTAGGCATTGTTTTGGGGTACGATGCCATTCCAGAAATTTGGAAAACAAGGGTTGGTAACGAGTTATTGGTAAGTCCAGAAATTGTTGGTATTTATTGTCCTGAAACCATTACAGAGCTAAGCGAATTAACCTGTAAAGCGGGGATAAATTTTATTAATAATCCAGAAACTATTACCAATTGCCCTGAGGATATACTCTTTTCAGGCCCCGAAAAATTATATGATGTACACTGTGATGTGCAATCATTCCCGAATCCATCGAATAAAACAGGTGCGCTTATAAATATAGTTTATGAAAATCTTACAAATAAGGTTCAAGATGTTGATGTTCTACTCGCATCACCGTATTTTACTTGTGAATTAGTAACACTATCGGTAGCCGCAAATGCTATCATTACAAAAACAATTCATTTTAATTGGAATGACACTAATTTTTCAACCAAAAATACTAAAGTACCTTACACCGTAAAGGTAAGATTGGAGAATGGACATACTCAAATTTTTGAAAAAGGATTTCCGTATTACGGCAATTGGCTCATGCTTGGGCCGTTTATAGAGGAAGATGAGAATCTCATTAAATCTACTTCTGCTTATCCTGATCACGGCATGTCTTCGTTACCTTCTGTAAAATACATGAATCAAGATTTAGCAAAATCTCCCACTGAATTTTTAACTCAAGAAAAAGTGGAAGATTTAATTAAGAAAAAGAATGTTTTTGGTCAAGATTTTCATGCACAAATAATCCATCCTTCAGAAATGAAAATGGATCTACAGAATTATTTTTACGGAAAAGGAGAACGTACCATTTATTTATATACTGAAATAGATGCAGAAAAAGTGTGTACAAAATGGCTGTCTTTGGGCAGTCCGAATTATTTAACTGTTTGGCACAATAGCAAAGAAGTATTTAAGAATGAAGAATTGATAAGATCGTATCCTTTAGCACATAACGTGGCTTTGGATTTAGTGAAAGGAAAAAATGCTTTGTTGATACGCATCGATGCTTTTCTAGATGATTTTAATATAGAGGTAGGTTTGAAAAACCATCATAACAAACACCCGCATCAATGTTTATGGAATACCGATTTACAATTTAATATTGTGGATGGATTATAAATAATAATAAAGGGAAGTTTAGAAAGTGAAGTTGTAGAACGAAAAAAACGAAACTTTTAACAATGGATTTATAAATCCTATTAAAAACCAAATAGCTATTTTTTAATTTTACCGTTCATTAGGAAATTCATTTATAATATATATTGAGTTAGTTTTAGTTTGTTGAGTTGGCTTCCATAAACTGTAATAGGTTTGTGGAAGTTTTTTTTAATAATTATGAAATGCCAATGATGACCATTAATTATTTTTGTCCTTACTGGGGAAATGATCATTTTAAAAATGAGGATTTTTTCAAAAAGATTAAAGATGCTGGATATGATGGTGTTGAGTTTGCCATAGAAAGTCAGTTAGAACAAAAAAAACTGGATAACTTTTGGAATGATGCTGAAAAATTTAATGCGGAAATTATTGTTCAGCATTATGATACCAACCATTCTGATTATAACAAACATTACGATATGTATGCCGCTTGGTTTGATAAAATATCAGATTATCCTTGTGTAAAAGTAAATTCCCAAACAGGTAAGGATTATTTTACTTTTGAACAAAACAAAAAACTCTTTGATATTGCCAGTGCCTTTACGCAAAAAAAAGGCATACAAGTATTGCACGAGACACACCGGAACAAATTCAGTTTTGCTGCACATATTACCAAAATTTATTTAGAGAAAATTAAAGATTTAAAACTTACGTTGGATATTTCCCATTGGGTAAATGTGGCGGAGTCGTTTTTGGAAGATCAAGAGGCAGCTGTTGCCATCGCTATATCGAGAACCGAACACATACACGCTCGGGTTGGTTTTCCTGAAGGTCCTCAAATTAGCGACCCAAGAGCGCCAGAATGGAAAAGTGCGCTAAACCATCATTTATTATGGTGGGATAAAGTAGTTGCATTGAAAAAAAGCGCCCACGAAAAGGAGTTGACTATCACGCCAGAATTTGGACCACAACCTTATATGCCCGTTCTTCCCTACTCACAAACCCCTTTATCCAATCAATGGGATATCAACGTTTTTATGATGGATTTGTTAAAAAAGAGATATGGAAGTTGATGGAAATGTATTTGAGCGTAAAGAAATAACCTATGGACATGACAAAAATTGAAACATACATTTTATGTTGCTAATTATCAATAATTTTATGCTTTTGGATGTTTCCAGACCTGTCAGGTTTTTAAAACCTGACAGGTCTCAATTTCAGTAACATTACTATCGTTTAATGAAGGCTAAACTAATTTTTGTCATGTACTGAATGAAATAACAATAGATTAAAAATGATTTTTTTCAAGGTTTAACAAAATAATGTATTCAAATGAAACATTTACAAATAAAAAAATCACCCGTAGAATTAGGTCTCGATGATTATCGAATGACTGGCGACCCCATTATAAATCAAACTCGAAAAATTAAAGACATTCTGGGCATTTTTCAAGATGAAAAAGCTTTTTCAAATATGTCTCAGGAAAAACTGGTGTACACAGTACAAGCATGGTTGCCCGTAGCGGAAGGAACCCTTGGCGGCCTTTTCTTTGGCGCTTCCACCATTTATCCCGGTAAAGTTGGAAATGAGTATTTCATGACCAAAGGACATTTTCATTTAAATTCGGACCGCGCCGAGTTTTACTGGGGAATAAAGGGAAAAGGCATGTTGATTTTGATGGATCGGGACAGAAATACATGGGCTGAAGAGGTGTATCCCGGAAGCTTACATTATATAGACAGTGAAATTGGACACCGATTGGCTAATACGGGCGATGAAAATTTGATTGTGGGTGCCTGTTGGCCATCGGATGCTGGACATAATTATGAGGAAATTGCCAAAAATGGATTTTCTGCTCGCTTATTTGAAGTGGATGGAAAACCTAAGTTAATGTGATTTTTGAAGCGAGATTATGAAAAAATCTGCCAATACCGAGTTTAGCACTCACAATAGAGAAAAGGTTGGGAGAAACTTTACCATCGGTATCGACTTAGGCGGAACGTTTATTAAAATCGGGTTGCTTCACGACGGCGAACTCATTGATCGGAAAGAAATTCCAGCCCAATCTGCCTCAGGGTTAAAATCACAACTCCCTATATTGGAAGACGAGATAGATCAATTACTAAAGTCCAATCAACTTAAAGCGAACAATGTTTTAGGTATCGGGTTTTCATTTGCGGGTTTAGTTGATTCTGTTGAAAACCGAATTTTGTCCACAAACCAAAAATATGATGACGGTCCAAAAACCAATTTAGTGGCATGGGCAAAGAAAAAATGGAATTGGCAACTATTTGCAATGAACGATGCTCGCATGGCTTTGTTGGGCGAATGGCAACATGGCGCAGGAAAGGGTTGTTCTGATGTGGTGATGCTGACTTTGGGCACAGGGATAGGATCGGCAGTTTTGATGGGTGGGCAGTTACTCATCGGAAAACATTTTCAAGCGGGGAATTTGGGCGGTCACTTTGTGGTGAACCATAAAGGAACTGTTTGCACCTGTGGCAACGTGGGTTGTGTAGAGTCTGAAGCCTCCACATGGCGATTGCCCACGTTGTTGAAAGACCATCCAAAATTTCCTGAGAGTACCATGAAAAATGAGGAAATACTCGATTTTAAAACGCTGTTTCATCACGCGAATAATAATGATGAGGTAGCTAAAGAAGTCCGCAATCATTGTATTTCAGCTTGGAGTTCTGGCATTATCAGCATGATCCATGCTTTTGATCCGGAAATGGTGATTATAAGTGGAGGCATTATGAAAAGTGCTGACATTATTTTGCCAGCCATTCAAGAAAAAGTTCACCAATTAGCTTGGACACCATGGGGAAAGGTAAAAGTTGTTAATGCTGCACACCCTGATTCGGCTGCTTTATATGGTGCTGATTATTTGGTTAGAACAGCTAACATGTAAAGAGAATTGCTAAAAAACTGAGGTAATTTCCCAGTTCAATAAAAAATAAAATTAATCTTAAAGATGGAAAAAAAGTATTTCAATAAGCCCTCAAAATTTAATAATTCCCCTTGCATTGAGGTAAAAAATGAGGCTTACAAAGTGATAAATGGCTGGGAAAATATCATAGAGAAATTGAACAACGCCATTGCTTCAATTACCCAAAAAACAAAATTGATAGTTATTGAAACCTATCAAGGTGTCATTGAAGAAGAATTGTTTGAAAATCTGATGGGTGGTATAAAATGTGACCGGTTTATAAAATCTGAATATTTTATGCTTCCGGAGGAAGAGATTAAAAAAATGGTTTTCCCCGATGTGACCAACGATCGGATATTCGGGTTTATTACGCGACTGACCATGGATGCTTTTTTTGATGCTGAAAAAGTTCAGAATTTTCAGAATACCATTGGAAATGATGATGGCGTGACGGTAATTTATGGTTGTGGTGCCGCATTGGTTTGTCCGAATAATAATTTATTGGTTTACGCCGATATGGCTCGTTGGGAAATACAGTTGCGAATGCGCCAACATTTGGTGGACAATCTTGGTGTGAAAAACAGGGATACTGAAGATTGGATGCTTTTGTACAAACAAGGTTTTTTTGTGGATTGGCGTGTTTGCGACCGATTGAAAAAGACCCTTTTTGAAAAATGGGATTTTCTGCTCGATACCAACAAAATCGATCAGCCCAAACTGATTGAGGGAAAAGCCATTTTGGAAGGGCTCGAAATGGCAACGAACCGACCCTTTAGCGTCGTGCCATTTTTTGATCCCGGTCCTTGGGGTGGGCAATGGATGAAGGAAGTCTGCAATCTGGATCCATCGGCTAAAAATTATGCGTGGTGTTTTAATGGTGTTCCTGAAGAAAACAGTTTGCTGTTAAAGTTTGGTGAGGATGTGATTGAGATTCCGTCGATCAACTTGGTTTTTCGCCATCCACAGGAATTAATGGGGCATCCTGTACACGGTCGTTTTGGCGACGAATTCCCTATTCGTTTTGATTTACTTGATACGATGGAAGGTGGTCATTTAAGTTTGCAGGTTCATCCGTTAACGGAATATATACAGGAGAAGTTCGGCATGCATTATACACAGGACGAGAGTTATTACATGATGGATGTGGGCGACGATGCCATTGTTTACTTAGGTTTTAAGGAAACGATAGATCCTGATGACATGCTTTCAGAATTGGAGAACGCTCAGACAGAGGGGACACCCTTTGATGTTGAAAAACATGTTCAGACTTGGCCCATGAAAAAACACGACCATGTGCTAATTCCTGCAGGCACCATACATTGTTCAGCTAAAAACAGCATGGTGCTGGAAATAAGTGCTACACCCTATATTTTTACATTCAAACTATGGGATTGGGGTCGTTTGGGGTTGGATGGAAGACCACGTCCTATTAACATTGAACACGCCAAAAAGAACTTGCAGTGGGATAGAACAACCGAATGGACACGCCAGAATCTGCTGAACCAAATTGAAAAAGTAGCTGAAGGTGATGGTTGGGTTGAAGAGCGAACGGGTTTGCATGAACGAGAGTTTATTGAAACACGCCGGCATTGGTTCACCAAAAAGGTGGAACATCACACCCATGGCGGCGTGGATATGATTTGTCTGGTTGATGGGGATGAAGTCATTGTGGAAAGTCCAACAAACGCTTTTGAACCTTTAGTAGTGCATTATGCCGAGGTATTTATTGTGCCAGCAAAAGTAGGGGCATACACCATTCGCCCTTACGGAACCAGTGAAGGACAGACCTGCGCAACCATGAAAGGATATGTTAGGTTTTAGTAAAACCTGCGTAGTAAATAAAGACATGAAAAAACATCCAAAATGAAATTTTATCCAGGATTTGATATTCTTCCAACCAACCAACCTTTGGGTTTTGAATACGCTTCAACTGTATTTGGTCCCGAAGTAGAAAATAGAACTCTCGATTCCATCCGCAAAAGCCTTCGGAATCCAGATTGTTTAGGACCAGACCCGGTTTATTCCATAGCTATGGACGTTGGGAAAAAAGAACACCTTGCCCAATTGAAGCAACTCCATTTGCTATATGGCGCGGTTACCTATGCAGCTGGACGTTTAGGTAATGAGCCTGTACGCAGCCAAGGGCATATACATAAAGTGTCACCATTAAGTGGTTGGTCCACTCCCGAGGTTTATGAAATATGGTCGGGAAAGGCAATCATTTATATGCAGGAAACAGCAAAGGATAACCCTAGGCGCTGCTTTGCAGTAGTTGCAAAACCCGGTGATGTGGTGATTGTTCCTCCATATTGGGCGCATGCAACCATTAGTGCCGACCCCAAACAACCACTTACCTTCGGTGCTTGGTGCGATAGGGCGTATGGTTTTGAATACGATGATGTGCGAGCGCATAGTGGGTTGGCTTGGTTTCCAATATTTAACAGGAATGGGGAAATAGAATGGGTGAAAAATCCAAATTATACGGAATGTGAGTTGATTGTGAAATCACCTTCGGATTATGCTGAGTTCGGCATCGAAAAAGGAAAACCGATTTATTCCCAATTTGAAGAAGATCAAAATCGATTTTTATTCGTGGTACATCCAGAACTTAAAGCTGATGCATGGAATCATTTTATCCCATAAGTTAAGTAGTCATGTTGTTCCGTCATTATTTATATGTCTGTGGAAATATAATTTAGCCCCTACTTTATTCAAGGAAGTAGTTTAACAGTAATCCCGATAATTATCGCGTGGTATTCCAATGAGAGGATTTCCTTTTTTATTTACAGAAGATTGGGATGCTTTTTTGTTTTAAAGATATTGTAAAACATTAGGCTTAATGGAACCGAAAGGAGTAATTGAGCTTGCAAAAATGGATTTAAACACAGAATTATAACAAAAAAGACGATAAATTTTATTTTTTATTTGCACGCACTTAGAATAAAACCTACATTTATAAATAATTAATTTAATAAAATATAATTTAACATCATTATGGAAGGATACTGCGTAAAATGTAAAGACAAAAAAGAGATAAAAGATGCTGCTGAAGTTACTATGAAAAATGGCAGAAAGGCAATGAAAGGCAAATGCCCAACTTGTGGTACAGGCATGTTTAGAATCTTAGGAAAATAAGTCTTTTTAACTAAAAACAAAAACACTGTTTTAAATAAGTAAGGCTATTTAAAACAGTGTTTTATTTAACCACATTATTGATGCTCATAAAAACTGTTGTTACAGTTACTATGGGCTAAATTTATTTCCACTAGTGGGTTTTAATACCTCCCCTCTAGGATTGCCCAGGGAGTATTGATTTTAAGATTCAATTTTTGAAATTTATAAGCTGTTCAAGAATGGTTTCCACGCCTTGTTCCGAGTTGCTTTTGGTTTTAAAACGCGCTATTTTTTTGACTTCTGAATGTGCATTTTCCATAGCATAACTAAAATGTGCCAGCTCCAACATTTGCAGATCGTTGTTATAATCGCCAAATGCCATCGTCTCTTCTTTTGTAACGCCCAATGCCTTTTGCAAAATTTTTAAAGCATATCCTTTGTTGGCTTCGGCATGCGAAATGTCCAGCCAATTTTGTCCGGAAACAATAACCTGCATATCGTTTTTTAATCCATTTATATGGGGATAAATGTGTTTTTCTGAGGAATCAAAATGAAAAACAGCTATTTTTAAAAAATCATCATCGGTAACTTTGGTCAAATCGTCAACAACAGCATATTCTGAATAGTAGTTTCTGAATCTCGAAATAAATTGAACATCGGTTGTTTCAATGTAAGCAGATTTTTTGCCACACAAAACAATGTAAACTTCTTTTATTTGGCGCAAAGTTTCTATGGCCTTAGTAATGTTTTCATGCGATAATTTTAATAAAACATGTTCTTTATGGTCATGTTTCATGATGCCGCCATTTTCGGCAATGATCGAAATATCATTCTTTATAAGGTTTAATTTTTCTAAAATACTTTGATATTGCCTGCCACTGGCCGCTGCAAAATGGATGTTTCGTTTTTTTAATTCGTTAAATTGTGCCAAAAACCGATTGCTAACCTCGCTCTTCGGATTTAGCAAGGTGCCATCCATATCGGTAACTACTAATTTTACTTTTGAGAAATCCATAAAACAAATTAAGTGGCAAAAATACCATTATAAAGTTTAATATGTGTTAGGTAATTATTATTCTATTTTAAGTTTAGCATTTTTTATGGTTTCAAAATATGGGGAATCTGTTTTTGATAAAGGTATTTTTGTAAATTGCGTTAATTTTAAATTGATACGTTAAACAGCATGGTTACATTAAAGCAATTAGCAAAAGAGTTAAATGTTTCTATTTCAACAGTTTCAAAAGCACTGAACAACAGTGAGGAAATTGGGGAAGAAACTGTTAAACGTGTTAAAGAACTGGCCGAATTATATAATTACAAACCCAATAAAGTTGCTTTAAGTTTAAAGCAGAATAAAACGAAAACCATTGGGGTTATTATTCCGGATATATTGAACCATTTTTTGGCAAAAGTGCTTTTTGGCATAGAAAGGGAAGCTGTAAAATATGGTTATAACATTATTACTTGCATATCAAACGAGTCTTTAGAGCAAGAAAAGGAAAGCTTAAGGTTGTTGGCCAATGGAAGTGTTGATGGTTTTATTTTATCGGTAGCAGAAGAAACCCAATTGAAAAACGAGATAGAACACTTTAAAAAAACCATTGGCCAAGGGTTGCCCATCGTCATGTTCGATAGGGTGGCGCATGATGTTCTGTGCGATAAGGTAATTGTAGATGATTTTGATGCTACCTATAACGCTACTAAAAGTTTGCAACTGGAAAAACGAAAAAACATGGCCTTTATAAGTAGTATTGACGGCTTGAGCGTTGGCAAATTAAGGGAAAGAGGTTACAATAAAGCCGTATTGGAGAGCGCACACCATCAGCCACTGATTTTAAAAATCAAGAAGAAAGACGACCAACAAAAAAAAATAATGGCTTTTTTTAAGAAAAACCCAACTATTGATGGCGTGGTGGCTGCGGATAGTTCTTCTGCCATTATTGCTATTAACACGGCCATAAAGTTGGGGCTTCATGTGCCTAAAGACATATCGGTAATTGGTTTTGCCAGCAAATCCGATTCTTATCACACCATTCCTAAACTAACCACTATCAGGCAACATGCTAAAGAGATAGGTGCTTATGCAGCACAAATGCTTATCAATAGGTTGCAAAATAAGGCTTTGGAGGAAGACGTCAAGACCAAAATTGTTAAGACCAGTTTGGTAAAAAACAAATCTACTTTATAGGAAATTACTTTCCATTAAACGAATAAGTTATTATAAATTAACTTTTAATCGAAAAAAAAGCACATTTTATCGATTATTTTACGATTATTGATTTCTTTTCACTTATATTAGCACTCTCTTAATGGGCGCAATACCATCCCCTCAGCTAATTAAGAAAAATAATCCATTTTGGCCTCAAGGTCATATTCCCTCAAAACAATATAGTATGTAGATAAAATCTGTGCGTTTTTATATGCATTCGATTTTAAGTTAATTATCCATTTTTTCCCTCTAACCAAGATTTTTTTAAGTCTTAGTTACTGTTTTGTTTAAAATTTAGAAAAAAAATAATTTAACCTTAAAATCAAATATTTATGAAAACCCTAAAAGTTACCTTAATCTTAGCACTTTTATTTGCATCATTAACTTCGTGCACAAAACAAGACTTAAATGAGGATGATGTATTAGTATCACCAAACAATCAAGAAACTCTTTATACAGGAGGAAATGTACAAGACTAAATAATAGTACAAAAAACAATAGTGAAAATCCTTTACAGACGTAAAGGATTTTTTTTGTTATGTATAATTGAAAAATTATAAATACATTTGGAACAATAGTCAATACACCATTTGCATTGAAATCTATAAGTTTATATATTTTTTTGGTTTTTTCATTTACAGCATTGGCCCAAATAGATGAGAATTTAAGTAAAATAGATTCTGTTAAAAAGCTTTTATTTAATACAAAATCAAAAGATTCTGTTTTTATGGCCAAAGAGCATTACATAATAGGAGAATTATATCGGTATTCCCTTAAAAGTGATAGTGCGTATTATTATTACCAAAAAGCTGAAAAGATTTTTAAAAAGTTAAAGTATAAATACGAAACAGCAGTAACTCTTTATGGTATAGCCGTTATCCAAACTTATGAGAAAGATTATACTGGAAGTGAAGTCACTTCAATCGAAGCAATTTCCTTGTTGGAAGAATTGGATGAGTCCAATGATGTTAAAAAGTATAAATCGTTTATATTTAACAATCTCGGAATAGCCTTTGATGAATTGGAACAGTTTGATGAATCTGTTAAATATTACAAACTAGCTCTTAAATATAAAAAAGAATTAAAAGGGGATTTTAGCAATAGTATTGACAATACTTTAAATAACCTGGCTAAAACTTATAGGAGATCAGGGAAATATGATTTAGCCTTAAATATTTTCAAAGGTATTTTAAGTGATAATGATTTAATAAACGAACGTTCAGATTTTTATGCATTAGTGCTCGATAATTATGCGTACACACTATACCTTTCCAAGGATTTTAAAGAATTGCCGGATTTGTTTCTAAAGGCTTTGGAAATTAGTGACAGCATAAGTTATGGAGGCTATAATTCAATTATAATCCATCAACATCTTGCAGAGTATTATAATAATAGAAACCAAAAAGATTTAGCTAGGCATTATGCTTATAGAGCTAAAGATATCTCAGAACAATATAACAACGACGATTTATTAAAATCGTTGCTATTACTTTCTAAAGTAGAAACCGGCGATGCATCCGCTAAGTTTTTAAAAGATTACATTGAACTTAACGATAGTTTGCAGAAAAACGAACGTACCATAAGAAATAAGTTTGCAAGAATCCGTTTTGAAACCAATCAAATAGAGCAAGAAAATATACAAATAGCCAAAGAGCGTATGTGGCTTTTAATAATTTCGGTAGTTCTGATTATAGCGTCCTTTCTGTTGTATCTTGTTATCTATCAAAGAAATAAAAATAAAGAACTGAAATTTATACAACAACAACAACAAACCAACGAAGAAATTTACAACTTAATGCTTTCCCAAAATGAAAAAATTGAAGAAGCACGAATTTTAGAAAAAAAAACGATTTCGCAAGAACTGCACGATGGTGTTTTAGGACGGTTATTTGGGATAAGATTAAATTTAGACACCTTTAACATAGCTGCAGGCGAAGAAGCTGTTAACATTAGAAGCAAGTACATAAAGGACATTAAAACCATTGAAGATGACATTAGAAAAGTATCGCACGAACTGAACACAGACTTTGTTTCGGGTGCTGGTTTTGTTGATATTATTAAAACATTGGTAGAAACACAAACCTTGGCTTACGGCCTAAAATATGCATTTACGCATGATGATGCTATTAACTGGGATGAGGTTTCCAATAAAAAGAAAATCCATATTTACAGAATCATTCAAGAAGCATTGCACAATATCTATAAACATGCTACGGCCACACAAGTAAACATTGGTTTTAAATTAAAAAACAATGCCATTTGGCTATCCATAATTGACGATGGTTCCGGGTTTGATGTTAATAGAGCAAAATCAGGCATAGGTTTAAAAAACATGAATTCCAGAATCAATGAAATCAATGGTGCCATCAATATAACTTCAATAAAAGGAACAGGAACAACCGTAACCATACAAGTACCCATAACCTAACCAAACTTATGAGCCAAAAAATTAAAATATTAATGATAGACGACCACCCCATGATTATTGAGGGCTATCAAAATACTTTGCTCTTCACTAAAAAAGAGGATCAAATACTTGAAATAGATATTGCCAATAACTGTGATGAAGCCATCGCATTTATGGATAAGGCAGTCGAAAAGGTAAATCCTTATCATCTGTTGTTTGTTGATATTAGCTTGCCGCCTTCTACGGATGGGTTAATGACCTCGGGCGAAGATTTAGCGGCTTATGCACGTAAAGTTTTGCCAAAAGCGAAAATTATCATCTTAACGATGTTCAATGAATCTTTCAGGATCCATAACATCATTAAAACCATCAATCCGGAAGGCTTTTTAATTAAAAGTGATTTAACCTCTAGCGAACTTGCCAGTGCGTTCCAAGCGGTACTTTATAATCCGCCTTTTTATAGTGGTACGGTAAATAGCTTTATTAGAAAAGCAGTTTCAAGCGATATTGTTATAGATGAAAAAAACAGAAAGATACTCCACTTATTATCGCAAGGTATAAAAACAAAAAATCTTGCTTCACATTTAGATCTTTCTTTAAGTGCCGTTGAGAAGCGCAAAAAACAATTAAGGGACATTTTTAAAGTAAAAGACGGGCAGGATGAAACCTTGTTGGAAGCTGCCCGATCTAAAGGATTTGTGTAGCAAAGTAGTCTGTTTCTTATTGTATTTGATTTTTTTCAATTTTTTTTAATTTTTTTCAATTTTTTTGACCTCTCAATTAGTGCATTATACTTGCGTTTTATAACTAACCCGTAATGTTGTTACGGGTTTCCCGTAACTCGATGCGAAAAGTAATTTATATATTTGTACTATCAGCACTTCAAAAATTTGTAATCCCTCAATTTTTTTGTTGATAATAGCAATTTACATTAACCCTATGGATGTGAGAGACCCATAGGGTTTCTTCTTTTATTTAATTTTTAACTAAAAAATTAGTTTAAACTAATTTTTTAGTTATATTTGTTTTGTTGAACTAAGCCTTTAGTTTGAAAAATCAAATACAGCCCAAAATGAAACAACTTACCAAAGCCGAAGAAGATATTATGCACATACTTTGGCGGCTTAAAAAAGCCAACGTAAAAGCTATCATGGAAGAATTCCCAGCGCCTAAACCTGCGTACAATACGGTTTCCACTATTGTTAGAATATTAGAAAATAAAGGATTTGTTGATTATAAGAAAGAGGGAAAGGGACATATTTATTTTCCGCTGCTAAAACAACAAGACTATAGTAATCAGTCCATAAATAATTTGGTGGATAATTATTTTCAAGGATCCTTTAAAAGCATGGTGTCCTTCTTCGTAAAAAAGAATGACATCAGTCTTAAGGAATTGGAATCTGTACTAAAGGAAATCAATAAAAAAGAGTAGGTTATGGCACATTATATTATCCAAGTCATTGCATTTCAATTGGTTTTTTTGCTCATTTATGATACCGTTTTAAAGAAAGAGACTTTTTTTAATTGGAACAGGGGCTATTTAATGGTTTCTGCCTTCATATCGGTAGTTGTTCATTTTGTTAAAGTAGAAAAATTCAAGGAAGTCATTCCCCAACAATTTATCATCAATCTCCCAGAAGTTGTAATTGGTAATACAATACCAAGCGAACCAACAAATTTGCAATTAGAGTCTTTTGTGGTGGAATCTAAAACGTTTTGGACCTGGGAAACCATGCTGTATGTAGGTATGGCAATAGCAACTCTTTTATTGGTTTTTAAAATGGCTAAAATAATATATATGCTATCTCAAAATCCTAAGAGTAAATTGGGGAATTTGTTCATTATAAAACTGCAAAACAGTAATGCTGCCTTTTCATTTTTCAATTATGTTTTTTTAGGAGAACGATTAGAAAAAAACGAAAAAGAGGCTATTTTAAAGCATGAATTCATACATGTTAAGGAAAAGCACAGTTTAGATTTATTGTTTTTTGAAGTGTTGCGTATTCTATTTTGGTTCAATCCTCTAATATATATGTACCAAAACAGAATAATAACGCTTCATGAGTTTATTGCCGATGCGAAAGCCATTGAAAATGACGATAAAGCAAGCTATTACCAAAACCTGCTCACACAAGTTTTCGAAACTAAAAATATATCATTAATCAATCCATTTTTTAAACAATCATTAATCAAAAAACGAATCGTTATGTTAAGCAAATCAAAATCAAAACAAGTTAACTTATTAAAGTATGCCCTATTAATTCCAATGGTATTTGGGATGTTGGTTTATTCATCTTCTTATGGACAAGAAAAATCTAAAAATATAGATTTGAGTCAATTTAGCTACACTGTACAAGTTGATGCTGATAATGCCATTGTCAAGGATAAATTCCAAAAATATAGTACATTTTTAAAAGAAAACCCAGATTATGTTGGATGGGCTATTTATGATGAGAAAAAGAAAGAAGCAAGTTATTCAATTCATCATAAAAATGAAGCTGTGCCAGAGGACTATGAGAAAAATGAAATTGTTTATGCCGACGGAAGAAAAGGAATAGAATACAATTATTTTATGCTTGATGAAGATGCTAAAAGTAAACGAGAAGCGGAACTTTTACTACTGAAAGAGAAATATCTGGACTCCATAGAAGTGCCGTTTGCAGTTATAGACCAAGTACCAGTATTTCCAAGTTGTGAAGGTTTATCAAATGAAGAACAACGAAAATGTATGTCTAGAAGTATTTCAGACCACGTGAACAAAAACTTTAATATTAATATAGCAAAAGAAAATAATTTGGTTGGCAAACAACGCATCAACGTTATTTTTAAAATTGATGCAGAAGGTAATATTGTAGGTGTCCGTTCTAGAGCGCCACACCCAATTTTGGAAGCTGAAGCGGTTCGTGTTATTGGAACTATGCCTAAAATGATTCCTGGCGAACATAAAGGCAGAAAAGTAACAGTGCTTTATTCTTTGCCAATAGTTTTTCAAATAGCTGAAGATAAACCTTTACCAGAAAAAGAATGAATAGAATAGTCTTTTTGTTTTTAGTATTTATATTAAACAAAACCGAGGCTCAAACTTCGGTTTTAATCATTGCTGATAGCTTATATGCAAATGGGAATTATTCAAAAGCTATAACCCAATATAAGTTGTTTCAAAACCAAGCCGATGTGTATGATAAAATTGCAAGATCATACGTAGCAATTGGAAATTTTGATGAAGCTTTAAAAAATTATAAAGCGAGTATAGAAGTAAAGCCCCATGATGCATTATTAAAATATGATTATGCAAGGTTGCTTTTAAGTGTTAAAAAATATAAAGAGGCTTCCATACTTTTTAATGATTTAATACATGTCGATTATAATAACCCAAATTATCATTTCCAATTAGGACTTGTATTAGAAAAACTAGAGGATGATTCAGCAATCAACCGCTTTATATCAGCCTATAATTTAGACCAAACACATCAAAAAGCAATTTATAAAATTGCGCTATATTATCTTCAAAACAAAAAATACAAATTAGTAGACAAATACACCAACACAGGTTTAGAAAGCTATCCTAATAATGTTGAACTTATAAATTTAAAAGCCCAAAATTTCTTGTGGCAAGAAGAATTTGAAAGCTCAGTAATTTGGTTTGAAAAATTATTGGAACTTGGAGAGTCCAATCAGTTTATTTATGAAAGTTTATGCTTTTGTTATGCCAAAATGTTTAAGTATAATAAAGCTATTGAAAATGGATTAAATGCATTAAAATCTGAGCCTAAAAATGTTAATAACCTATATATTCTGGGAAATCTGTATTATGAAAATAACGATTTTGTAAATGCGGAGAAATATATTAAACGCTCATTAGAGTTAAAAGATGTGCCTCTAGATGCTGAATATGCAAAACTAGCAACTGTATTGAATCAACAAAAAAAGTATGAAGAAGCCATTGTTGCACTTAATAAAGCACTGAAAGAAAATCCCGGAAACGCAGAAACAGAATTTTTTTTATTGATTACAAAAGATAATTATTATGCTGATTTAGATGTTCGAATTAAAATTCATGAAGATTTTAAAAAGAAGTTTCCAACAGACCATTATTCTGAATATATTGATAGCCGAATAAAAAAGCTTAAAGAAGAAAAATTTATTAAGGAAGGGAAAAAAATGGATTAAAAACCAAAAAAATCGTACTTTTCGCCTTTAGTTTTAGTCTATGAAAAAAATTTGGATTTTTCTATTTATCTTAATGCTCCAATCATGCGAGTATTTCAATGTGAAAAAAACATCTTCAGAAGCTATTTTAAATGAAGAGTTACAGACTTTTAATTGGAACGATGTAGATGTGTACCCGTCCTTTTCTATCTGCGATTCTTTAGAAACAAAGGATGATAAAACGGCGTGTTTTACTGAAGTTTTAACCAATCATATTTTAAAATATCTGGAAAACGACTCCATTGTTGTAACAAAAGATGTAAACGAGACCATTTACCTCCACTTCCAAGTTTCTGAAACGGGCGTTTTATCGCTTTCAGATGTGAAACTGGACAGTCTTATTGTTCAAGAAATACCAAACCTGGAAAATTTGATCCATTCAAGTTTAGATTCGTTGCCCAAAATATTTCCCGCTACAAAACGCGGTCAGCAAGTTAAAACCGAGTTTGAATTGCCCATTATTATTCAAGCCAATTAATGTTATTGGTCTCAAAAAAAATTAGACACGAATTACACAAATTTTCACGAATCTTTCATTAGTTGAAAATGTACTCGTTAATGATGTTTTTGAATTTTACCAATTTAACAGGCTTTCAGTCTGTTTTACTTTTTAAAAGTACGCCCTTTCCATGTGTAGCTTGAAAAAACCGAAATGCAGGCAACGTAAACACTAAAAAAAGGATACAGTAGAAACCCAACGATAAAGCTTCTTAAAACACCTTTCTGATTAAAAAATAGGGCCGATTTATAGATTAAAAAGAAATCGATATTGAATTTTATAATCACTAAGTACAAGAATATTTTCAGGTTGAATGCTCCCAAAATAGTCATTAAAAGAGTAGAAATCATTAAAGCATTCATAAGCAAAACAATAAGCCCAGTAAACTTGCCAAACCCATTCTTGTAAGCACTCGTTTTTGCTGCCCAACGTATTCGTTGCGATACTAATGTTTCCCAAGTTGGCTGGGAATGGGTTAATACAATGGCGTGTTCGCACTTTAAATGATGCACTTGCTTAGGGTATTTTTTTACGGCTTTTTCCAATAGGAAAATATCATCGCCACTTGCGGTATCTGTATTGCCCTTAAAACCATTCAATTCGTTGAACAAAGCTTTTTTGTACGCAAAGTTAGCACCATTGCATAAAAAAGGTTTGTTAATGCCAAAACCACCTATGGTTGCTCCTTGTAAACTCAACATATCAAGCAATTGGAACCGGTTTAAAAAGTTGTTTTCTGCCAAATAGGTTACAGGAGCCGCAATGCAGCCGGCATTGTTTTTTTGAATGTAAGTATCAAAGCAATCCAACCAATATTTAGGTAATTTACAGTCGGCATCGGTGGTAACAATCCATTCATTTTTGGCGTGTTGAATGGCTATTGAAATAGCATCTTTTTTTGGGGAATTGGAGGTTCTTTGGTTTTTTAGAATTGAAATATTCGGTTGATTGCCTAAAGATTTATTTATTGTTTCCACAGAATCATCCTCAGATGCATCATCAACAAAAATAACTTCGAATAATTCCTTAGGATAATTTAAGGATGGAATGGATTTTAACAAACCCGGTAAATTTTCAGCTTCATTTCTAAACGGAATAACTACTGAAAATTTTGTTTTGGAAGGTAAATCTTCAAGTTTAAAAACGCTGATTTTATCAAAACCAAAAGCGAAACTTCCTATTAACAACAGATAAACTAGGGTAATTGTTATGCTTATTAAAATCATGGTTTAGTTCTTTGGAGATTTAAAATTCAACACAAAATAGCTTCCTATAATACTAGGAATCACAAAATTAAACAACCACATAATGGTTGTAATACTTATAACGGTTACCGGATTAACGCCCACATAGCTAAATAAATAAATGGCAACACCACCTTTAACGACCACATCGAAAATAAAAATAGTTGGTATGATGGATGCCAATAAATACATGGAGGTAATGAACGCCATAGCATGTAAATAAGGAATGTCTATTCCAAAAATGGCTAATAAATAATAAAATTGAAATGAAAAAACAAGATACCGTAATAGCGATAAGCAAAACGCATAGAAAATTATTTTTTTAGGATAATTTAAAATGAAACCTTTCAGTTTTTCCAAAGAAAACCCTTTAATAGTGAATTTTGTTTTCCGCAATACAAAAACCATTAAGGTTATAATAAATGCTATAAGTGTTAATGTCAGGAATATTTTAGAATAGTTCAATGCAATAGGGTATGCAGAAATAAAAAACCATAGACCAATAATACCTAAAATTACCGTAACACTCATTTGCAAAACGTTGCTAAGTAAATTAATAAGCAGGATGCTTTTTCTAAATTCTTTGGTATAATGCATGGCTTTGGCACCATATTCACCAATTCTATTGGGCGTAAATATAGAAGCGGTTAACGATCCTAAACTTTGTTCGAGTGCACTTTTAAATGAAATTTTCCTGGTTACCGATACTAATTTATGCCATTTTAAAATTTCGAAAAAACAGTTAAAACCAGTTAAAACCACTAAAAAAACGATGATTTTTAATGAAAAAAGATTGTTTTTGTTTAAAAAATCAATAAAACCCGAATATTCAAAACTGCTATTTCTTGTCAGTTTTAGATAAATAAAATAAAAAGCAGCAACAACGATGCTTATTTTAATAAGCACAAAAAAGAATTGTTTAGTTTTGTATGGCAACGTATTCATCATAAACCCAAGCTGCAAATTAAACCAATATTCTGGTACCATATCAAATAGCGTTCATTAATGAGTAAAGAAAAGATCATTTTAGGTATTGACCCTGGAACAACCATTATGGGTTTCGGACTTATCAAGGTTGTTGGAAAATCCATGGTTTTTTTACAGCTCAATGAACTGGATTTAAAAAAATATGAAGACCATTACCTAAAACTAAAGCTCATTTTTGAACGTACCATAGAACTTATTGACACCCATCACCCCGACGAAATTGCGATTGAAGCGCCTTTTTTTGGCAAGAATGTACAAAGTATGTTAAAACTCGGGCGCGCGCAAGGTGTTGCTATGGCAGCGGGCCTGAGCAGGGAAATCCCCATAACGGAATACTCTCCAAAAAAAATAAAAATGGCGATTACCGGCAACGGAAATGCCAGTAAAGAACAGGTTGCCAAAATGTTGCAAAGTCTATTGGGCTTAAAAACCTTGCCAAAAAACCTCGATGCAACAGATGGATTGGCGGCAGCGGTGTGCCATTTTTATAACGCAGGAAAAGTGGAGATAGGCACCAGTTATTCTGGGTGGAGTGCTTTTGTGAAACAGAAAGCCCCCCCCGCCCCCAAAGGGGGAGCAAAAGCGCAGACTGTTGTTAATCTTCGTAAAAAATCAAAATAAATTCTTATAAACATTTCAAAATGGAAAGCGATTATAAAAAAGCCCCCTTTGGGGGTTTGGGGGCTATTTATATACACATCCCATTTTGCAAACAAGCATGCCATTATTGCGATTTTCATTTTTCGACTTCATTAAAGAAGAAAGATGAGTTGGTAAATTCACTGGTAAAAGAATTGGTTTTACGCAAGGATGAATTTAAAAATCAAACCGTTGAGACCATTTACTTTGGAGGAGGCACCCCAAGTTTATTGACGATTGATGAATTACGGTTTTTGATTGATACCGTATATAAGAATTACCAAGTTGCCGATAATCCAGAAATTACGTTAGAAGCCAATCCAGACGATTTAATTCAATCTCAAATGTCACCTCGAGCGCTCCCGATGGCTATCGGGACGAGAGGTCTCACAAGTAATTCAATATATGAAAATTACCTAAAAATCGGAATCAACCGCTTATCCATCGGCATCCAATCATTCTTCGAAGCCGACTTAAAACTCATGAATCGCGCTCACAATGCCGAAGAAGCAAAAGCCTGTTTACAAGAAGCCACAAACCATTTTGATAATATTTCGGTCGATTTAATCTATGGAATTCCCGGATTGACCAATGAAAATTGGATTAAAAACATAAACACTGTTTTAAGTTACAATATTCCGCATATTTCGAGCTATGCGTTGACCGTAGAGCCTAAAACAGCTTTGGAAACTTTTATTAAAAAAGGCATCATTAAAAATGTGGATGATGAGTTGGCGCAAGAACAATTCCATATTTTGATTGAAAAACTAGAGGCTTCAGGCTTTGTTCATTACGAACTGTCAAATTTTGGAAAGCCCGGTTATTTCAGTAAAAACAATTCGGCATATTGGCAAGGAAAACCCTATTTGGGTATTGGACCTTCGGCACATTCGTTCAACGGAAACGAACGTGGTTGGAATGTGCGAAACAATTCAAAATACATAAAAGCTTTAGAAGAAAATATACTTCCCATTGAAACTGAAACTTTGTCAATTACCGATAAATACAACGAATATGTTATGACGGGTTTGCGAACCATTTGGGGTGTTTCTTTAGAAAAAGTGGAGCAAGATTTTGGACTTCATTATAAAAAGTATCTTTTAGAACAATCCCAAAAACACATAAATGAGCATTTATTGTATCTTGATGATGATAAATTACTCGTAACTAAAAAAGGAAAATTTTTAAGTGACGGAATTGCTTCCGATTTATTTA
The DNA here is from genome assembly GCF_052728615.1 of Mariniflexile sp. Lineage (NCBI taxonomy): Bacteria > Pseudomonadati > Bacteroidota > Flavobacteriia > Flavobacteriales > Flavobacteriaceae > Mariniflexile > Mariniflexile sp. The sequence continues at coordinate 27,858 of NZ_JBFVFE010000025.1, forward strand.
TGCTGAACTAATACCAATTGAAAAAGATGCATTCTTATAACTTCGGAATTAACGGGTCTGAACAAACCTTTTTGATGGTATGGGTAGTAAGGAATTGAGAACTTATCAACCTATAAAGAAAAAAAATTAGATGAAGTTGTTAAGCTGTGTAACGCAGAAACCTTTACGGGTTTTTTACGTATCTTAGGACTGTGTACCTCTATTACTGTCAATTTTTGTGTGCAACCAAGCAATCATTTCATCAAGATAATTTTCTATAATACTCCAAACAATCCCATGGTCAATCCCAAAATAATCATGGTCAATCCTATTTCGAAACCCTCGTAATCTCTTCCATTCAATCTCTGGGTTTCTTTCCCTGAAATCTGGGTCAATACGATTTGCTGCCTCCCCAATTATTTCAAAATTACGAACAACTGCATCAACTGTTTTGTCATCTGCTAAAAATGAATTATAATCAAGCCCTTTAGTATATAGCTTAATTTTTTGCGCTGATTCCAACATATCCTCCAATAACAATATTGTATCACGCCTAGACATAAATTAAATCTGAATCAATTGAATTTAAATATTTTGTCTTAACACCATTTTTTGAAACCAAATCCACCTTAAATCCAACAATATTTTCCAATTCCTCAGCTAAATCAACAAATCGAATGCCTATCTGGTCTGAGAACTCCACAAGAATATCCAAATCACTGGAATCTTTTTGCTCCGTGCGCGAATAAGAACCAAAAATAGCCATTGACTTTATAGGATAGTCACGAAATAATCTGCTTTTATGACTACTCAATGTGCTTTTTATTTCCTTTAGGGTTTTCATAGTTCAAAAATACCGCTTTTTAATCTATCAAACAATCACAAATAATCAGGATTTGTATTCTCATTATTGCTCTGCGGAGGCATTATCTCTAACTTTTGGCAGTAGTAACTTAACAGCAATTGGCATAACACCCATTACATAGACAATATATTATGATTTTTGGATATGGTCTAAAATATTTCGATAATTTTAAACATACACATTTAGGGAACATAGGAAAGCAATGATGGAGATTTCAACAGATAAAAGCAAACTCCAAATTGAAGTGATACATCAATTTTTAACCGAGACTTATTGGGTAAAGGGAAAACTATTGATGAAGTCAAAAAAAACAATGGATACTTGTTTGTGTTTTGGCGTTTATTTAAATACAAAACAAATTGGTTTCGCCAGAATAGTTACCGATTATACTGTTTTTGCTTATTTGATGGATGTGTTTATTTTACTGGAGCATGGAGGTAAAGGCCATTCAAAACAATTAATGAAAGTTATTGATGATGAGCCGCAACTTAAATCGTGCAAAACTTGGATGCTAAAAACCGCTGATGCCCACGAATTATATAAGCAATTTGGGTATTCTGAATTGAAGCATCCCGAAAAAGTGATGGAGCGTTTAATAAGGGTTTCTTCCTTTCGGGAAGGTTAGGATGGAATTATGGACATAGAACAACTACGCGACCATTGTATTAGAAAGAAAGGTGTTACCGAAGACTTGCCTTTTGATGAAGACACGCTTGTGTTTAAAGTATTGGGTAAAATGTTTGCCTTAATTGGGTTGCAAAAGTGGGAAGCAGCCGAGAAAGCCATCAATCTAAAATGCGACCCCGATTATGCCGAAGAACTACGGGCCGAATATGGCAGTATCCAACCCGGTTACCACATGAGTAAAAAACATTGGAATAGCATTTATATAAACGATGGCGAGTTGCACCCTAAATTCATTTTAGAACTTATAGACCATTCTTATGATATGGTTGTAAAAGGCATGCCCAAAAAATTAAGGGACACATTATAATGTAAACGTGAATTCTATTTAAACAAGAATAATAATATCTGGTTACCGATCATATACGTATTAGCGAGCGTTCTGTGCAAAAAATGGCTAGGGATCTTGGTTTAGATTTGAATATAATACGATGGATATCAATAACTTAAAAAAGACGCCAATGGTGGAAATAATTTAATTATCAATAAACAGAAAATCCTAATTTAAAGTATGTCCGCCTTTTTCCCCAGTTCTTATTCTATAGCCTTCATGGATGTCGGACACAAATATTTTACCGTCGCCCACTTCTCCTGTTGCGGCCGATTTAAGAATGGCTTGTATGGTAACTTCTTCAAAATCATCATTAACAACTATGGACAAATATCTTCGTTGAATATCGCTGGTACTGTATGAAACCCCTCGGTACACATGGCCTTCCTTTTCGTTTCCTGAACCCGTAACATCCCAATATGAAAAAAAATTTACTCCCACGTTGTGCAGTGCCTCTTTCACTACTCGAAACTTGGATTTTCTAATAATCGCCTCAATTTTTTTCATAATAACCCTTTTTAATTGTTTATTTCAAAATTAAAGAATTATTGGCAACAATTTGTAACAGAACTCATTTAAACTTTTGCTTCTGCATTGTTTATTGTAAATTGGAATTTTCCCTTTCTTTGTGTAACTTCGTGTAAAACTCTGTGCCCCTTTGTGTAAAGGCTATATTGCAAAGCCGCACAAACAAACAAAGAGTTTCACGAAGTCGTTTTTTTATTAAAAAACCCTTTTCAACATAGAGTAGACTTTTCCAATAGGCTAAAAAAAAATCAAAAGAGTTCTAAAATAAAAAAGGATGTTTTATCATCAATAGACAAAACATCCTTTAACACTAACTAAACTTGTTATTAATGCTCATTCAACCTAAAGTCCGGATAGGCATCCATACCGTGTTCATGGGCATCCAATCCTTCTAATTCTTCTTTTTCGGAAACGCGTATTCCCATGGTTTTCTTAAGTGTAAAAATGATGATAAATGCCGATAGCAAACAGAACGCAGCATAAGAACCAACACCTATCAATTGACTTATAAATTGATCTATTCCAGCCAAATTGCCAAAAATACCTACCGCTAAAGTTCCCCATATACCACATATTAAGTGTACTGCAATGGCGCCAACGGGATCGTCTAATTTTAATCTGTCAATAAAAGCTACGGCAAACACAATAATTGCTCCCGCTATAGATCCAATTAAAATAGCATCGGTTGGGCTCATTTGGTCTGCACCTGCAGTAATACCTACCAATCCACCTAAAATACCATTTAAAAACATGGTTAAATCCAGGTTTTTGTACATGGCCGTAGATACCAACATAGCTACAACACCGCCAGCTGCAGCTGCTAAACAGGTAGTTACTAGGGTTAATGAAGTTAACCCAGGATCGGCAGAAAGCACCGAACCACCATTAAACCCGAACCATCCCAACCATAAGATCAAAACACCGGCAGCTGCCAATGGAATATTATGCCCAGGAATCGCCTGAGGTTTTCCTTCTTTAAACTTACCAATACGTGGGCCTAATAAACAAACAGCCACCACTGCTGCCCATCCACCTACAGAGTGCACCAAGGTAGAACCTGCGAAATCGTAAAAAGGAGTTTCTAAAGTTTGCAAAAAACCTCCGCCCCATTTCCAAGATCCTGCAATGGGGTAAACCAAGCCTACATATATGATTGTAAAAATCATGAACGGTACAATTTTAACACGCTCAGCAACCGCTCCAGAAACAATGGTGGCGGCCGTAGCGGCAAACATACCTTGGAACAAGAAATCGGTCCAGTACGTATAGCCTTCGTTATAGGTTAAATCCAAAGTACCCTCGGCGGTTAATGGCGAATCCAGACCGAATCCGGCAAAACCTAAAAATCCGTTAAACTCTCCTGGATACATTAAATTGAACCCTACAAAACCGTATAAAAGCAACCCAATGGTTATGATAAAAATATTTTTGAATAAAATATTTATGGTGTTTTTTTGTCTTGTCAATCCTATTTCCAAGAATGAAAACCCTAAGTGCATAAAAAACACCAATGCTGTACAGATCATCATCCATACATTGTTTACTGTAAGTAATTCCATAATATTATTTTTGTTTAGATGGTTATTATTTTAAAGTGTTGCCGCCTTTTTCTCCGGTTCTTATTCTGTAACTTTCCTTGATATCAGACACAAAGATTTTACCGTCGCCAACCTCTCCTGTACCAGCAGACTTAAGAATAGCCTTTATGGTAATTTCCTCAAAGTTATCATTCACTACTATTGAAAGGTATCTGCGCTGAATATCGCTTGTACTATAAGATATACCACGGTACACATGGCCCTCTTTTTCATTACCTATACCAGTAACATCCCAATAAGAGAAAAAGGTAACGCCAATTTCGTGTAGTGCTTCTTTTACAACGCTGTATTTTGATTTTCTAATAATCGCTTCGATTTTTTTCATAATTAATTGTTTTTATAAAATTAGAATGAATAAATAGCTGCTAACACAAATGACCCTAAACTTTTTGTTGGAGCTAGATCATTATTTATAAAAGCATTTTCACTTGCAGAATCCAATCTTAGTTCTGGCTTGATGGTAAGGTTATCAATAATGTAGCTTCCTGTTAAGGTAAATTCAAATACATTTCCATCCCCGTCTGTATCGTATGCGCCTATACCGCCCGCACCGCCTTCAGTCTCTGCAAAATATTCAGCCCTCAAACCAATTGAGAACGAATCAGAAGTTGCAAGTTGGGGGTATATGGCGGCACCATAAAACGCAGGGCCATCCAGATCTGCATAGGAAAGATTCAATCCCAAATGGAAAGCATCCGAAACGTCAAAACCTCCCGTATAGTCAATTTGGAACGTATTTGAAGACCCTATGAAATTTAAGTATTGGCCTGAATACCCTAACTGTGCACCATAGTGGTAGTCACCTGAAGGATTGAACTCTGTCATATCCGTTGGGTTCAAAAGCATTAACCCCAAACTGAAATCTTCAGACAATGCAAAATCCGCCTTTAGGCCCGTATGGCTAAACGGCCCATAGGAGAATAAGTAAGATGTACTGTAGTTAAAGTTGCCAACAGGAGAAATAACTTCATATCCTAAAAAGGTGTTGAAGTTACCAAATGTAAGTTTTACAGATTCACTTACATTCCAGTACACAAATAATTGGTTGATTATTTGGGAGCTTCCACCAAATGTACCTTTTAAAGACTGGTACATAGGAGAGCCAAAAACAGCATCTTCCCCTCTTGGGCCAAATACCAAATCGGCAACAAAACCAACTTTTTCGCCTTCATAGGAAGCAACAACATTTGCCATGCCTAAAGCAAACCCAGGTAAATTTGCAAATGATGATCCTGGCGCGATAAAGTTTTCATCATTTGGGGCATTTAAATTTGCTCTATAATAAGCATCTATGCTACCACTTAATGTAAATTTTGCTGCTTCTACTCCTTCTTGGGCAAATAGAACCGAAGCCATAAAAAGCATTGAAAGTGTAATTAATCTTTTCATAATGTTTTAATTTTTAAGTTAATATTTTATTGGTTTTTGTTCCTTAGGAATGAAGCAAATCTATGTAAAAAGTTTTAACCCCCATAAAAAATGGGGTGGTTTAGTCTATTTTTATTGATATTATAGTTTTTACCCTATTTTTTTATGGGTATTATGTTATTTAAGTGGTTTTTTGATTTTTTAACAAATCAATTCATTGAATTATTGTCAGTATTTTCAAATTTTTAATGCTATTATTTTGAGTAATAAGAAGAATTCTTAATATTAATTCATATATTCATATTTATTACTACTTATTATGTATTGAATTTTTATTAATATATCCCTCTATTATTAACATATAGTTATTTTTAGCTCAACTTCGCTTCTAAAATCGAAATAATGAATTGCCTCTTGTGGTTATTCAAAAACTAGGTCATATCTTAGCGTTTCAACTCATTTTTTAAACCAATATTTGCTGATTATGATGAAGAAACAAGGACTGTATTTGCCGGAATTCGAACACGAAAATTGTGGGGCGGGTTTTATTTGTAACCTTAAAGGGGAAAAAACAAATCAAATCATCCATGATGCGTTGGAAATTCTTGTGAAATTAGAACACCGAGGCGGTGTAAGTGCCGATGGAAAAACTGGTGATGGCGCTGGTTTGCTGATTGATATTCCTCATGATTATTTTAAACGTGTCTGTAATTTCCCGCTTCCCGACCCAAGAGAGTACGCCGTAGGCATGGTGTTTTTACCAAAAACACACAACCAATACCACTATTGCAAAAACACGTTTGAAAAAGAGATAAAAGCACAAGGGCTTACCATTTTAGGCTGGAGAAAAGTACCGGTAGATTCTTCCCAGCTAGGGGAAATTGCCTTAGCCTCAGAGCCTACCATAGAACAAGTTTTTATTGGGAAAACGGATGCCATTGAGGAAAAAGTTTTTAAAGCCAAACTCTTCGCTGGCCGCAAGATAGCAGAACATACCATTAGAAAATCCAAAACCTCTGAAAGCGGTTATTTTTACGTACCAAGTTTATCAACAACAACTTTAATATATAAGGGCATCATCATGCCTGAGGATATCGGACCTTATTATACCGATTTACAACAAATAGATTTGGTAACCCGCTTAGCTTTGGTGCACCAGCGTTTCTCTACCAACACGATGCCAACTTGGGAATTGGCGCAACCGTTCCGATTTATGTGCCAAAACGGTGAAATAAATACCCTCCGTGGAAACGTTAGTAGAATGCGCGTTCGTGAAGAAATCATGAAAAGCGATGTTTTCGGCCCTCAAATAGAAAAATTATTCCCCATTATATTACCCGGAAAATCAGATTCTGCTTCCATGGATATGGTGGTGGAATTGTTAACGCATACAGACCGTTCATTACCTGAAATCATGATGATGATGATTCCTGAAGCTTGGGAAAAACATGCCACCATGTCTCCTGAACGCAAAGCATTTTACGAATACAATGCCTGCATTATGGAAGCTTGGGATGGGCCTGCATCGGTACCATTTACAGACGGCGATTATATTGGCGCTTTATTGGATAGAAACGGACTGAGGCCTTCTAGATACACCATTACAAAAAGCGGTAAATTAATCATGGCATCAGAAATTGGGGTGGTTGATATTGCTCCAGAAGATGTGGAAAGACATGGTAGATTGGAACCAGGAAAAATGTTCTTGGTAGATATGAACAAGGGCCGCATTATTGAAGATGAGGAAATTAAAAGTAAAATTGTTAGCGAAAGACCTTATAAAAAATGGTTGGACCAAACCCGTTTACATTTAAAGGATGTGCCTTACACCAACGAAACTTGCCCCATAGAGACCATTGACATTAAAACCAGACAACGTTTATTCAATTACACGTTTGAAGATATCCAGGATGTTATTACACCCATGGCGGTTGCGGGCAAGGAAGCCTTAGGCTCTATGGGAACGGACACCCCTTTGGCGGTTCTATCGGATAGACCCCAATTGATCTCAAACTACTTCAAACAATTGTTCGCACAAGTTACCAACCCGCCTTTGGATGGTATTCGCGAAGAAATTGTTACAGATATCAGCTTAAATCTGGGAAAAGACAGAAACATTTTCAGCATTACGGAAAGACAGTGTAGAAAACTAAGAATACAAAACCCTGTTATTTCCAATGCCGATCTAGAAAAAATCAGAAGTATTTCAATAGAAGCATTCAAAGCTGAAACCATTCATATTCTATATCCAAAAGCACAAGGACTTAACGGTCTTGAAGATGCTTTGGAAGCTATGATCATTAAAGTTTCCAAAGCATTAGACACTGGTGCCAATATTATCATATTATCAGATAGAGGGGTTAATAAAGAGTTTGCCCCAATTCCGGCACTTCTGGCTTGTTCGTATGTAAACCATCAAATGAACCGTTTGCGCAAGCGTTCTTATTTCGATATCATTATCGAATCGGCAGAACCTCGCGAACCCCATCATTTTGCAACCTTGTTTGGTTATGGCGCTAGTGCCATCAACCCCTATATGGTGAATGAAATTATCAGATCGCAAGTAAAAGAAGGCTTCATAACCGGTATGGACGAAGAAAAAGCGGTCAATAATTTCAACAAAGCCATTGGTTCGGGTATTTTAAAAATCATGAACAAAATCGGCATCTCAACCTTGCATTCGTACCGAGGTTCCCAAATTTTTGAAATCGTCGGTTTCAGTTCTGCTTTTGTTGGAAAATACTTCCCATATACGGCTTCGAGAATAGAAGGCATAGGTTTGTATGAAATTGAAAAAGAAATCAACGAACGCTATAAATACGCATACCCAGATAATTTAATCGATAAACGCTTAGGATTGAATATTGGTGGCGATTACCGATGGAGACGTAATGGGGAACGCCACATGTTTAACCCAACCACCGTTGCTAAATTGCAACAGGCCGTAAGATTGAGCGACCAGGCTAGTTATGATGTATATGCAAACGCCATCAACGAACAATCTGAAAATTTAATGACCATCCGTGGTTTATTTGAATTTGATAAATTGGACCCCATTCCATTGGATGAAGTGGAGCCTTGGACCGAAATTGTAAAACGTTTCAAAACAGGTGCCATGTCTTACGGGTCCATTTCCAGGGAAGCACACGAAAACTTGGCCATTGCCATGAACCGCATTGGCGGTAAATCCAATTCTGGCGAAGGTGGCGAGGATAGAAAACGTTTCCATCCAGACTCCAATGGCGATAGTCGAAATTCGGCAATCAAGCAAGTGGCTTCTGGTAGATTTGGTGTAACCTCCCACTATCTAACAAATGCCAGAGAGATTCAAATTAAAATGGCGCAAGGTGCCAAACCTGGCGAAGGCGGTCAGTTACCCGGAGAAAAAGTATATCCTTGGATTGCAGCCGTTCGTAACTCAACCCCTTTTGTGGGCTTGATTTCGCCGCCGCCGCATCACGATATTTACTCGATTGAGGATTTAGCGCAATTGATTTTCGATTTAAAAAATGCCAATCGCGAAGCGCGGATCAATGTAAAATTAGTATCCGAAGTTGGTGTTGGCACCATTGCTGCCGGTGTTGCCAAAGCCAAAGCCGATGTGGTACTTATTGCCGGCTATGACGGCGGTACGGGAGCCTCTCCTTTAACCTCATTAAAACACGCAGGCTTGCCTTGGGAACTTGGTTTGGCCGAAGCACAACAAACCTTGGTTTTAAACAACTTAAGAAGTAGAATTGTTGTAGAATGCGATGGCCAATTAAAAACGGGTAGGGATGTTGCGATTGCTGCTTTATTAGGGGCCGAAGAATTTGGTTTTGCCACAGCCCCTTTGGTAGCATCTGGTTGTATAATGATGCGTAAATGCCACTTAAATACCTGTCCTGTCGGCATTGCAACCCAAGATAAGCAATTACGCAAAAACTTTAAAGGAACACCAGAACATGTTATTAATTTCTTCTTCTACATTGCTGAAGAATTAAGAGGTATCATGGCGCAGCTAGGGTTTAGGACCCTAGCGGAAATGGTGGGTCAAACCCATAAAATCAATGCCAATAAAGCGATTACCCATTATAAAGCGAAAGGTTTGGACTTATCGGCTATTTTACACAGACCGGAAGCTTATAAGAGCATGACCGTTAGAAATACTGAAAAACAAGACCATAATTTAGATGAGGTTCTCGATTTTGAAATATTAAAGGATTCCCACAGAGCCTTATACAGAAAAGAAAAAACGACCTTGGCTTATCCAATACACAACACAGATCGTACGGTGGGCGCCATCGTTAGTAATGAAATCTCTAAAATATACGGCCATCTAGGATTACCGGAAAACACCCTTAACATCAACTTTACAGGTTCTGCTGGTCAAAGTTTTGGTGCCTTTGGTGCTAACGGACTTACGTTTACTCTTGAAGGAAACACCAACGATTATTTAGGCAAAGGATTATCGGGAGCCAAATTAATTGTTAAAAAACCTGCCAAAGCCACTTTTATTGCTGAAAATAACATTATTGTTGGTAACGTTTGTTTGTTCGGTGCTATACAAGGTCAAGCTTATATAAATGGCATTGCTGGCGAACGATTTGCGGTTCGTAATTCGGGTGCCATTGCTGTTGTTGAAGGTGTTGGCGACCATGGTTGTGAGTATATGACGGGTGGCAAAATAGTGGTACTGGGCAAAACAGGCAGAAATTTTGCTGCTGGTATGAGTGGTGGTATCTCGTATGTTTACGACCCCGAAAACAAATTCACCAACGGGTTGTGCAATACCCAATCCATAGAATTTGAAGCAGTTTTAAATGAAGATGCCGAGGATTTAAAAGAACTTATTGAAAATCATGTACTGTACACCCATAGTAACCGCGGTAAAGAATTATTGGCAAACTGGGAAACCAGCTTGAAAAATTTTGTAAAAGTAATGCCTACCGAATACAAAAAAGCGTTAAAACGTTTAGAGACTGAAGAACAAATGGTAGAAGAATTAACAACAGCATAGTGTCATGGGAAAAGTAACAGGATTTAAAGAATTTGAAAGACAAGATGAAGCATACACGCCTGTAAAAGACCGTGTAAAACATTATAAAGAATTTACAGTGCCTTTAAGTGATGCTGAAATGACTAAACAAGGAGCACGCTGTATGGATTGTGGCATTCCGTTTTGCCACAGTGGTTGCCCCCTTGGTAATTTGATCCCAGATTTTAACCACATGGTGTACCAAGGCGAATGGCAAAAAGCCTCTTGGTTGTTGCATTCAACGAATAACTTCCCAGAATTTACGGGGCGTTTATGTCCGGCACCCTGTGAAAAATCATGTGTTTTGGGTATTATTGAAGACCCCGTTTCTATTGAAAATATTGAGAAACAAATTGTAGAACGTGCGTTTAAGGAAGGTTGGATTAAGCCACAACCTCCTAAAACCAGAACAGGCAAAACCATTGCCATTGTAGGTTCCGGTCCTGCCGGATTAGCAGCAGCCCAACAATTGAACAGAGCGGGGCATACTGTAACTGTTTTTGAAAGAGATGATGAAGTTGGTGGCTTACTGCGTTACGGAATTCCTAATTTTAAAATGGAAAAAGGGATCATAGATCGCAGAATTGCCATTTTGGAAGCCGAAGGCATTATTTTTAAAGTGAACATAAATGTTGGTGTTAACTATGATGCAAAAGAATTAAAAGCTTTTGATGCCGTAGTTTTATGTGGTGGAGCCACCGTAAGAAGAAGCTTGCCTACTCCAGGTGCCGATGCCGATGGCGTGGTACAGGCTATGGACTTCTTAACACAACAAACCAAAGTCTTGTTTGGTAAAGAAGTTAAGGACCAAGTATTGGCTACTGATAAAAACGTTATTGTGATTGGTGGTGGCGATACGGGCTCCGATTGTGTGGGAACCTCAAACCGCCAAGGTGCAAAATCAGTTGTGAATTTTGAAATTATGCCTAAACCTCCAGGGTATAGATCGCCCACTACACCTTGGCCTTTTTGGCCATTACAGTTAAAAACCTCCTCTTCACACGAAGAAGGTGTTGAACGTAACTGGTTGATAAATACCAAAGAATTTATAAAGGATGCCAATGGAAAATTGACCGCTTTAAAAACAGTGAATGTCGAGTGGAAAATGGTTCTTGGCGAACGTCCACAACTCATAGAAATTGAAGGCACAGAAAAAACATGGCCTTGTAACTTAGCCTTGTTAGCGCTTGGTTTTACAGGTGCTGAAAGCACTATTGCAGACCAGTTAGGTTTAGATATAGATGCCCGTACCAACTACAAGGCAGAATATGGCAAATACCAAACCAATATTCCTAATATATTTACTGCTGGCGATATGCGTAGAGGCCAATCGTTAATTGTTTGGGCAATTTCCGAAGGTCGTGAAGCGGCTCGTGAAATCGATATCTATTTGATGGGCAAAACAGATTTACCCACAAAAAACCAAACGGACGATTTAGTGGCCCTATAAAATCACTTAATTTAATAAAAAGGCTTTCAATCTAGAATTGAAAGCCTTTTCTATTTTAATGCAGCAGCCCATTGTTGACTGATTTTTTTGAAATTATTTAACAATTTAAACCATTGTATATGTTATATTTGCTCTTTAATCTTTTTTAGATGTACAAAAGAACCATTGCAACATTTTTTACAATACTATTCATGGCACTCATTGTGGCGCCATCAGTAATTGTTGTATTGGACGATTCTATTGATACTTCTATATTCTACTCTATAACAGAGGAAGAAGAGAATGGCAAGGCCAAAAAATTGGTATCCCCTTTTTCTTTACAAAACAATGGTGTTTTAACTTATTTCAAAATAAAAACACATCAATTTTTTGCTTACCAATTTAAAAATTATCCAAAACCACATCTTAACCTAATTTCCCCTCCTCCAGAAGTAAACATTTTATAATTCAGGTTTCGGGTTTATCAACCCAAAAAACATGTCTAATTATCTCAAACTCTATTGGGTTTGGGTAAAATTTATTTATAAAATGTTCAAATATATTAAAAGTGACTTACCAGCGAGTATAGTCGTATTTTTTGTTGCATTACCTTTGTGTTTAGGTATTGCATTGGCAAGTGGGGCGCCACTATTTTCAGGGATTATTGCTGGAATTGTTGGTGGAATTGTTGTAGGGGCTTTAAGTGGTTCTAAAATTGGTGTTAGTGGTCCTGCTGCAGGATTGGCAGCCATTGTGTTAACCGCCATTGGCACGCTGGGCGGTTATGAAAATTTCTTGGTAGCTGTTGTGCTAGGTGGAATAATTCAGATACTATTTGGTATTCTTAAAGCGGGCATTATAGGGTATTACTTTCCGTCTTCGGTAATTAAAGGCATGCTAACGGGTATTGGAATCATTATTATTTTAAAACAGATCCCCCATTTTTTTGGCTACGACGCCGAACCTGAAGGAGCAGACAGTTTTTTTGAATTATCGGGAGAAAATACATTTTCAGCACTTTTACACGTATTTGACAATATTATGGTTGGTTCCATGGTTGTAGGCTTTATTGCTTTAGCTATTATATTGCTGTGGGACAAAGTATTGTCAAAAAAAGGAAAAGTATTCCAATTAATCCAAGGACCATTTGTGGCTGTTGTTGTCGGGATTGTTTTTTACGTGTTAACACAGTCTAATAACGGGTTAGCAATATTGCCATCCCATTTGGTAAGCGTGCCTATACCTGAAGATGCTGCATCTTTTATGGGGCAGTTTAGTTTTCCGAATTTTAGTGCCATAACAAATCAAGAAGTTTGGATTGTAGCTTTCACAATTGCATTAGTGGCTAGTTTAGAAACCCTTTTGTGTGTTGAAGCAACAGATAAATTAGACCCTCATAAGAATGTAACACCAACTAACAGGGAACTATTGGCACAAGGAACAGGAAATATTATTTCGGGAATGATCGGTGGGCTTCCCATAACACAAGTTATAGTAAGAAGCTCAGCTAATATCCAATCTGGTGGAAGAAGCAAAATGTCTACAATAATTCATGGTTTTTTCTTATTGATTTCTGTCATTTTAATTCCTAGGTTGTTAAACATGATTCCTTTATCGGTATTGGCCGCTATTTTATTGATTGTTGGTTACAAGTTAGCAAAACCCCGTTTATTTAAAGAAATGTACAATTTAGGCTGGAAACAATCCATCCCATTTACAGTAACAGTTCTCGGAATTGTTTTTATCGATTTGCTTTACGGAATTGGTTTAGGCTTAGGTGTTGGTATTATAGTGATACTATTAAAAAGCTACCAAAATTCCCATTTTCTTCACATTGAAGATAATAGTAACGGTAAGCATAAAATAAAAATGACGTTTGCCGAGGAAGTAACGTTTTTTAACAAAGGAGCTATCCTTAGAGAATTAGACAGTTTACCAAGAGACACCTATTTAGAAATAGACCTTATTAAAACCCGGTATTTAGACAATGATGTTATTGAAATACTTGAAGATTTTGCGTTTAAAGCCAAAGAAAGAAATATTGACATCAAGCTAATTTCAAAACGCGGTGTTGTAGAAAACCCACCAAGTTTTATTGAGTTCTTTAAAACAAGGCCCAAATCAAAATTAAGTTTAAGTTAAAATAAAAAATCATGAAAAAAAAATAAATATAAAATATTAGTGCTTTCAGATTTAAATAAATCAACAAGCAAAACACTTCAAAGCACTGTAAGTCTTGCAAAAATGATCAATGCAGAAATTAATTTTTTCTATGTGAAAAAACCGAACGAGATCATAGAAAACGATAATCAGCTATCTGCAAATCGTGTTATTAACAAAGAATACACTATAACCGATAAAGACATACAAAATTTGATAAACCCAATATCAAAAGATTATGGGGTAACCATAAATTACACATATTCTTTTGGTAACGTGAAAAATGAAATTGAAAAATTCATTCTTGATAAAAAACCCAATATGATTGTATTGGGAAAAAGAAAATCGAAAGCATTAAATTTTATTGGAGATAACATTACCGATTTTGTTTTAAAAACACACTCCGGTGCTGTTTTGATAGTCGACAAACACAATACTTTAGAGCCTGGTAAAAAATTATCGCTTGGCATTCTCAATAATATGGATACTCCATTTAATATGGTGCTTATGGATGATTTAATGGCTAATACCCAAGAACCTATAAAATCGTTTAAAATAATTAAAAACACAAATACATTAAAGGAAAGTGATGTTCCAAAAGACAAAAACACTATTGAATATGTGTTTGAACATAACGATAACATCATCAAGAACCTTTCAAACTATCTATCAAAGAACAATGTGAACTTATTATGTGTTGATAGAAGCGATAACAAAAAAAATCCAATCAAGTCAGATGTTAAAGACGTCATTAAAAACTTAAATGTGTGTGTCTTGCTAACTGGAAGTCAATAATATACAACTTCAACACACCATATTAAAAAAAACCAATACATTCATTTAAATAATTATATATCATGAAAGCACATACCAGAGAAACACAGGCAACCATGACGCCACAAAAGTCATTGCAATATTTAAAAGAAGGCAACCAACGCTTCCAAAATAATTTAAAAGCCAATAGAAACCTTTTAGAACAGGTTAACGATACCAGCGATGGGCAATTTCCATTTGCAACCATATTAAGCTGTATAGATTCCCGGGTTTCGGCAGAATTGGTATTCGACCAAGGATTGGGCGATGTTTTCAGTGTTCGTATCGCAGGGAATTTTGTAAACGAAGATATTTTAGGCAGTATGGAATTTGCCAGTAAATTAGCAGGAACCAAACTAATAGTGGTTTTGGGCCATACCAGTTGCGGTGCCATTAAAGGTGCTTGCGATGATGCAAAAATGGGCAACCTAACAAAACTCATTGAAAAGATAAGGCCTGCAGTGAACGCGGTTTCAGAACCTAAGGATGCTAGTTTAAGAAATTCCGAAAACTTGGATTTTGTAGATACCGTTGCCAAAAAAAATGTAGAATTGACAATTGCTAGAATTCATGCCGAAAGCCCAATTTTAACTGAAATGGAACAAAGCGGAGAAATAATGATTATTGGCGCCATGTACGACATCAATACGGGCGAAGTAACATTTTTTGAATAAAACAAACTGATTTAATGGGAGAAAATAATTTGAAAAAGAAAATAAGCATGGTAGCGTTAACACTCGTGTTGGCGCTATCTAATTTTATGAATGCACAAAAAAGTGATTTTGGAAATTGGTTGATTTATATAGGAGATAAAAAAATAAACCCTAAATGGAACATTCATAATGAAATTCAATACCGTAACTACAATGCCCTTGGCGATTTAGAACAATTGTTGTTGCGTACAGGTTTGGGCTACACCTTTAACCAAGGAAAAAACAATGTTCTATTAGGGTATGGCTATATTTTATCGGAAAATTATATAGGCAATACAGATGATAAAGTTTCGGTAAACGAACATCGGATTTTTCAGCAATTTATATCAAAACAAAGTATGGGCAATGTAAAATTGAGCCATCGCTACCGTTTTGAACAACGTTTTGTAGAAAGCGATTTTAAAATGCGTTTTCGGTATTTTTTAGGTTTAAATGTGCCGTTTAGCAAAAAAGAAACCAACAAATGGTATCTTTCAGCTTACAATGAAATATTTTTGAACACCAAAACAGCTATTTTTGATAGAAATCGGCTTTATGGAGGAATGGGTTACCATATAAACAAGTCCATTAAAATTGAAGCTGGTTACATGAACCAGTTTTTTGAAACCAATAGCAGAGATCAATTTAATATTATTACATTCGTATCCTTTTAAATTTATAAAAGTTTAAATAAAGCTGTAAATTACCAAAAAACCTAAATGCAGTAAATTATGAAAAAACTGTTTTCAAACATTAAAGGAGATGCCTTTGGCGGTATTACGGCAGGAATAGTCGCCTTGCCATTAGCTTTAGCCTTTGGGGTATCCTCTGGATTAGGTCCAAGTGCTGGACTTTACGGTGCCATATTCTTAAGTTTTTTTGCTGCTTTGCTTGGTGGCACCAATACGCAAATTTCAGGGCCAACAGCTCCCATGACAGCAGTTAGCATGGTTGTAATTGCGGGCATCATAGCTGTAAACGACGGCGACGTAAATAAAGCGCTTCCTGCCATATTAACCGTTTTTTTATTGGCAGGCCTCATGCAAGTGGGCTTGGGTGCTTTGGGTTTGGGCAAATATATCAAATACATTCCCTACCCCGTGGTTTCGGGTTTTATGACCGCCATTGGTGTCATTATTTTAATTACCCAAATTCTTCCCGCTATTGGTTATTATCCCAAAGAAGATGTGGCTTTTGTTGAAACATTCAAACCTAAAGCGGAAGAAATCATTTTAGAAAATATTTTAAAGGAAGAAGCCGGGGAAGGCATTTTGGTTTTAGAAGATTTTAAAGAGACCATAGACAGGGCTGAAGGCATGACCCCGGAGGATATTCTAAAGGAATCAAAAACCCTGGCTGCCAATAATGCATCGGGGGTTTTAGGGGCCATCAAAGTATTGCCCCAAGCCATAAAAAATATCAATTGGCTGGAATTTATTTTAGCATTGGCAACCATATTGATCATCTACGGGTTTAAGCGCATTACCAGTGCTGTTCCAAGTACTTTGGTAGCTTTACTGGTAGTTTCGGGAGTTGCTGTGGGCTTTGGATTGGATTTTAGACCTATTGAAGAAATACCCTCAGGGTTGCCCATTCCAAATTTAGAGATTATAACAGGTTTTAAATTAAGTACCATCACTCCCTATATTTTTACCGCGCTCACATTAGCACTTTTGGGGGCCATCGATTCGCTTTTAACCAGTGTGGTTGCCGATAATATGACAAAAACCAAGCATCAACCCAATAAAGAATTAATCGGCCAAGGTATAGGTAACAGTATTGGTGCCATTTTTGGAGGAATACCCGGTGCTGGCGCCACCATAAGAACAGTTGTGAACATCAATTCTGGTGGAAAAACAAAGCTTTCAGGCATGATAGCTGGTATTGTGCTGCTTTTTATTTTATTGGCCTTAGGCCCCATTGCTTCAAAAATTCCTGCGGCCGTTTTAGCAGGGATTTTGATTACCGTGGGTATTGGCGTAATGGACTACAAAGGATTGAGAGCCATACCAAGTTTACCAAAAGACACCAAAATAGGCCCTCTTAAAGTGAGTTCGGAAGTCGGTATCATGCTAGTGGTTTTAGTACTTTCCAGTTTGTGGAATTTGGTGTACGCCGTTGGAATTGGGCTGGTAATCGCATCGCTCATGTTCATGAAAAAAATTGGGGATCTTACGGCGCAAAACTCCGATGTAAAACCCTTAAAAGAAGAAGCTTGGACGGACGAAATCGGGTTCCCTGAAAAATTAAAAGAAGAGGTTTTTATAAAACATATAAAAGGGCCCTTGTTTTTTGGAACCACAAGCGATTTTCAGCAATTGGCAAAACAAATACCTAAAACAGCATCTACCGTGGTTATTCGTTTGGAAAAAATGCCCTATATCGATCAATCTGGCTTATATGCTATGGAAGATGTATTGGTAGATTTAAGAAAGGATGATATAAACGTGTTGTTTGTTGGTTTGCACAATCAGCCAAAGTACATGATGGAACGTATCGATATTATTCCAGATTTAATTTCTAAGGACTGTTTGTTCGAAACATTTAATGAATGTCTGACTTGGGTTAAAGATAATGTGAAAGATACCCATAAAGATTAGGACACAAAAAAAGAGGCTGTGCAAAAAGTAACGTTTACTGTCCGTTCGAGGTATCAGATAAAAAAATTTATCAAGCGATATTGTTGACAATTAAATTGAATTTGAAACTGAAAATTTGAAAATATGGATGGTCCCCTAGAGGGGACTTTAGGGGTGTTTTTAAAATTTGAGCACTATTTGAATATTTGAAAATGAATATATAAAATACTTGTCAATGGGAGCACAGTCGAGAACTTCAAATTGTTTACTATCAATAAGGTTTCGACTGCGCTCGAACGGACAAAGTAATGATATTTATTTTTTGCACAGCCTCTTTTTTTATAATGAACTCATCTTGACTTTTTGTTTTTGACCGAAAACGAGATAAAATTTGTTCAGATGAGGCACTTTTTGAAAGGCATAGCATCGCTACGCATAAAAAAGGTAACGAAATATGGACGAATTTTAGCCGTTTTTTAGGAAATAGAAAAAGTCAAGATGAGTTCAATAACTAATGCTAATCAAGTGTTGAAAAGATTAAAACCCATTATGATTTATAAAGCAATATCAGGGGCGTTAGCCCTAAAATCGTCGTAGATACAAACGTTAATTAAATAAAAAGGGGCGTAGCCCTGTTATCTTCGTAAAATTAATAAACATGGCAAACACGTACACAATTAATTTATCAAAGATGTCAGGGCTAACGCCCCTAATTAATCATCATGGCTCATTTTGCTACTAAGACTACAGGGCTAACGCCCCTAAGTCAAGCGCGCTCTCCAATTTTCACTCGGCTTAATAGTTACAATATTTTAAACCCTTGATTCGCATAACTATTTCTGTAACTGTGCATCCCGCATAAATTCTTCTGCTTTTTCAACCATGTTTTTGCTGCCACAAATAAAGGGCACACGTTGGTGCAATTCCGTTGGTTGGATATCCATGATTCTATTAAATCCATCACTGGCCTTTCCAAAAGCCTGTTCGGCTAAAAATGCCATAGGGTTACATTCATATAACAAACGCAATTTACCATTGGGGTTTTTAGAACTTTGAGGATACATATAAATGCCTCCTTTTATCATGTTCCTATGGAAATCGGACACTAAAGAACCAATGTATCTAGACCTGTACGGTCGGTCTTCTTCTTCTTTTTGACAGTATTTTATATAGTTTTTGATGCCTTGCGGGAAATGGATGTAATTGCCTTCATTTACAGAATAAATGGTGCCATCCTCAGGAAATTGCATACTTGGGTGCGATAAATAAAACGACCCGATTGCAGGATTTAAGGTAAACCCATTAACCCCATCACCAGTGGTGTAAACTATCATGGTAGAAGTTCCATACACCACATATCCCGCCGCTACCTGTTGACTTCCTTTTTGCAAAAAATCTTGTATGGAAACCGGCGTTCCTATGGGCGTTACACGTCTGTATATAGAAAAAATAGTCCCCACCGATACATTAACATCAATATTAGTGGAGCCATCCAAAGGGTCAATTAGAACGATGTATTTATTTTGATGGTTTTCATCAATGCTGTTAACAGATATAAAATCGTCCTCCTCCTCACTGGCAATCCCGCAAACAATATTTCGTTTGGTAAGTGTTTGTATAAACTTTTCATTCGCATAAACATCCAACTTTTGCTGATCCTCCCCTTGTATATTGGTGTCGCCCGCAGCCCCAATAATATCTACCAATCCTGCTTTGTTTACTTCATGGTTTACTATTTTAGCGGCTAAACGAATGGAGTTTAAAAGACTGGATAACTCGCCAGAAGAATATTTAAAAGAAGACTGGTTTTCAATAATAAATTCTCCCAGCGTTTGATTTTTATGAGCCATATATGATATATTTTATAATGCAAATATCCGTTATTTTTAAGGAACTACAACGATTTCGCTAAAGATTAATCTTTGAAATAGTCAACTTTAAGTTATATTTGAACTCATTAAAAAACATTATGGATTTTACAATTAGAAAAGCAAAAAAAGAGGACATGCCACAAGTCTTGGCACTTATAAACCAGTTGGCACACTTTGAAAACGAACCCGAAGCTGTAATTATTTCGGCTGAGGATTTGCAAAAAGACGGATTCGGATCGCCTCCCGCTTTCTTTTGTTTTGTGGCCGAAGTGGATTCTAAAATAGAAGGCATTGCTTTAGGCTACAACCGCTATTCTACCTGGAAAGGAAAAGCTATTCATTTGGAAGATCTAATAGTGAATGAAACCATGCGAGGCACCGGATTGGGAACAGCTCTTTTAGATGAAATCGTTAAATATGGGCATCAATTGGGCGTTAAACGCATTAATTGGGAAGTGCTTGATTGGAACCAACCTGCCATTGATTTTTACAAACAAAAAGGTGCTGCTATAAAAGAGGAATGGCGCGTTGTTCACATGGACGAACAAAACATTAAGAATTATATGTCTAAATTAAAAGGTTAAAAATTATTGAGTTATTAAGCAATTAGGTTTTTCCCAATAACTAAATAATCTGATAAACCCATAAACTTATACCCTCATAAACCCATAACCTTATAACCCAACACTCAAAAATGCAAGTATTCAAATTTGGTGGCGCATCGGTAAAGGATGCCGACGGTGTAAAAAATATAACTTCCGTTTTACAGAAAGTAGGTTACAAAAACACGTTGATCGTGGTTTCTGCCATGGGAAAAACAACCAATGCCCTGGAATTTGTCATTAAAAATTATTTCGAGAACAAAGCCGAATTACAAAGCTCGCTACAAGACGTTATAAAATACCACAATCAGATTTTATTTGATTTGTTTGATAATGAAACCCATGCTGTTTTTAAAAAAGTTTCCAATCTTTTTGATGAACTGAACAGTTTTTTTAAAACCAATAAATCACCCGATTATAATTTTGTTTACGATCAAGTTATTGGTTATGGCGAGTTGGTTTCAACCCTAATTATAAGCGAATATTTTAATACTGTAGGTTTAAAAAACAAGTGGATTGATGTTCGCGAACAGATCAAGACCGATAATTATTACCGACGCGCCAATGTAAATTGGGAGGAAACCCAGCGTTTGATAACCGCCAATTTCAACAAATCGGTTTTGAATATCACCCAAGGCTTTTTAGGAAGCGACCCCAATAACTTCACAACCACTTTGGGCAGGGAAGGAAGTGATTATACGGCAGCTATTTACGCATATTGCTTAAATGCCGAAAGTGTCACCATCTGGAAAGACGTCCCAGGGGTTTTAAATGCCGACCCCCGTTATTTTGAAAATACCCAGTTACTGAACAAAATAAGTTACAGAGAAGCCATAGAATTAGCCTTTTATGGGGCCTCGGTGATCCATCCCAAAACCTTGCAACCTTTACAGGGAAAAGAAATTCCGTTATACGTAAAATCGTTTCTAAACCCCCAAGCCGCTGGCACCAGAATTGGCAAAAACAGTACCTTGGACCCTATGGTTCCCTGCTTTATAGTGAAAAAGAATCAGATTTTAATTTCATTGTCATCATTGGATTTTTCATACATCGTTGAAGAAAACATTAGCGACATATTCAATTTATTGCATTTATATAAAATGAAGGTAGATCTTATTCAAAATTCCGCCATCAGCTTTTCGGTATGTGTTGATAATATGTATAACAACCTCGACAAATTATTGCATCATTTAAAAGCGAAATTTAAAGTAACCTGTAATGAAAATGTATCACTTTACACCATTCGCCATTACAATCAAGCCGCCATTAACCAAATTGAAGGTGGTAAAACAGTGTTGTTAAAACAATTAACACAAGAAACGGTTCAAGTAGTAAGTAAATAAACAATTTAGTACATTTACAGGCATGACCAAACAACAAGATCCCGGATTAGTCTCTGCTAAAGAAGTAGCCAAAGCAATAAACATAGATAACTATGGGTTTATTGGAACGTTTATTGGATGGTTGCTTATGAAGTTGCTTAAAATTTCCACACTCAATAAAATATATAAACGACACAAGCATCTTAACGATCTACCTTTTTTGGATGCCATTTTAGATGATTTTCAAATTAAATTCGAAATTCCGGAAGAAGATTTAAAACGTTTACCTAAAGATGGTGCTTATATAACGGTATCCAACCATCCGCTTGGTGGTATTGATGGCATATTGCTTTTAAAACTGATGCTGGAACAACGCACCGATTTTAAAATAATCGCTAATTTCTTGTTGCACCGCATTGCCCCCATGAAACCCTATATTATGCCCGTAAATCCTTTTGAAGACCGAAAGGATGCTAAATCCAGCGTTTCAGGATTTAAAAATGCGTTACTGCACTTGCGCAATGGGCATCCGCTAGGTATTTTTCCGGCGGGCGAAGTTTCAACCTATAGAGACGGGAAATTGGTAATTGACAGACCATGGGAAGAAGCTGCCATAAAATTGATTAAAAAAGCCGAAGTTCCTGTAGTGCCTATTTATTTTCATGCTAAAAACAGTAGATTGTTCTACAAACTCTCTAAAATTAGCGACACCTTTAGAACTGCTAAACTGCCTTCGGAATTATTGACCCAAAAACGACGCACCATTAAAGTTCGTATTGGGAAACCCATTTTGGTTGAAGATCAAAAAGAACACACCTCACTTGAAGATTTTTCGGAATTTTTAAGACGGAAAACCTATATGCTATCCAATTCTTTTGAGGACAAACCGAAGATATTGGATAACATCCAATCTACTTTAAAAACACCTAAAACACCAAAGCGCATTGTCACACCGGTGGATCCAAAATTAATGATTGCAGAAGTTGCGGCTTTACTTAAGGATGATTCCCGTCTCTTGGTAAGCAAAAATTACGAAGTGTATTTGGCAGAAGCCTCTAAAATACCTAATATCTTACGGGAAATTGGGCGTTTACGCGAAATAACCTTTAGAGAGGTTGGCGAAGGCACCAATGAAGCCATCGATTTGGATGCTTTCGACACGTATTACCACCACATGTTTTTGTGGGACAATGAACGGAATGTGTTGGCGGGCGCTTATAGAATGGGCCTAGGCTCTAAAATTTTTGAACGTTACGGCATCGATGGTTTTTATTTGCAGGATTTATTTCGGTTTGAACCCGAGCTTTATAAAATGATGAGCCAGTCCATCGAAATGGGGCGTGCTTTCATTATTAAAGAATACCAACAAAAACCCATGCCACTGTTTTTACTTTGGAAAGGCATTGTACACACCACACTGCGCTACCCAGAACATAAGTTTTTAATTGGTGGCGTGAGCATTAGTAACCAGTTTTCAAATTTCTCAAAATCGTTGATGATCGAGTTTATGAAATCGCATTATTACGACCCCTATATTGCGCAGTACGTGCACCCTAAAAAAGAATTTAAGGTAAAGCTAAAGGATGCCGATAAAGACTTTGTTTTTGATGAAACCGAAGCCGATTTAAACAAATTTGACAAGGTTATCGACGAAATAGAACCAGGCGCCTTGCGCCTACCCGTACTGCTTAAAAAGTACATCAAACAAAATGCCAAATTGGTGGCTTTTAATGTGGATCCCTTGTTCAACAACTCGGTTGATGGATTGATGTACATCAGAATTTCCGACCTTCCCGAAAGCACCGTGCGCCCCGTTATGGAAGAGTTCCAAGCAGAACTGGAACGCAAGTTTTTAGAGAATAATGAGGAATAACGTCATTGCGGGGAACGAAGCGATCTCATGATGTTTACTCTAAAGTTTATGATAACCACACATAAACAGAGTGTTTTCTCGAAAAAATAACGGAACATGCTGTTACACTCGCAATGGAAAATTAAATACAATTTAGGCAAAAGTAATCCTCTTCTTCAAAGTAATTACGGGAATCCCATAAAGCGAAAAATCTTTAAAAAAATGTGGGAAAAACTTGTGTGTTATGTTTTTTTTTTGATATTTGTACTGTCCAAAAGCCTATTTTTTGTTTGGTCTATACAAAAAAGATGTTGAGGGCAATAAAGAGTGCTTTTTAACCAGCGCTAGTTTTTTATTTTACTCTCCAAGTAACATTTAGTAGCTTAAAAATACAGGTTTAGGCTGCGGTATTATAAAAAAAATAGACCAACCATAGACCAAATTTATAGACATTTTTTATAGACTGCATAGACAAAAAAACGTGTATGTTATTAATGTGCAGTACGCCCATGGCAACTTAATAGGTTTTTTACAAACTTATTGGGCTACCTGATTAATGTAACAAAGTGTGCTTAAAAATAAACGCATGCTTAGTTTATAGTATTGCAACTTTTATAACCTATTTAATATTAACAACAAATGAAAACATTAACATTATTTTTCTTAGTTCTATTTGCAACCCTTTTAACCGCTAATGCCCAAATAACCAAGGGGAACTGGATGGTTGGGGGAACCGGAAATTTTTATAGTGCTCAACTTAAAAATGATAATATGACCAGTAATGGAATAGGATTAGAGTTAAGACCAAATTTGGGCTATTTTATTACAGATAAGTTTGCGATGGGTATGTCTCCTCTTTTTGCATATTATAAACCTGAAAATGGCATTTCGGTAATAAGTTATGGTATTGGTCCATACATAAGATATTATTTTTTAAAACCAGAAAATAGAATAAATGTTTTATCACATGTTGGTTACTCTTATTTTGGGGACAATAGAGCTAATGATAAAAGTACGGCGTTGGATTTCAGAGCTGGTCCAGTAGTGTTTTTTAACAGTAGCGTAGCTCTTGAAATGACATTAAATTATAACTTAAATAAACTTGATTCATCGACAAACTATAACATTTTTAGTTTAGGATTGGGTTTTCAAATTCATTTAGAAAAATAACTAAAATTATAAATCATGAAAAAAATATTACTTTTTATTCTATTATATTTAACTTATGCAAATATAAATGCCCAGATTACGACCTCAATCAATAACGTTTATTTGAATAACCAGACGACGGTCTTAAATTGTAACACTCTGGATTTTGGAACTGTTCAAAATAACAATCTCGTTTTTTATTTCAAGCTTTCTAGACCTCAAAGTTTACCCAGCGGAACAGGTAAGTTAAGGGTTATGTTTAAATTAAACTCTACTTCAAATCCTCAAATAATTGGTGCACCTCAAGACATTTTGGATTCCTTTTGGAACGGTACATCATATGAAACAACTATTAGTCGTGATATATCTGCATCTCAAGTTCAACAAACGGGTAGTTCTATTTATTTAGAATTTGAAACTTCTGGAGGCAATAAAACTTCAAGTTGTAGCTATCCAATTACTAAAACGCCAACACCACAGTTTAATTTACAACCCACAACAGTAAGTTTGGCATGTGGTTCCGCAGGTTCTCGAGTTTTTACAGCGGTAAATGTAAACAACTCTCCTGGTACTTTAAGTTACAGCTGGAATGTTGGTACAGGTTGGAAATATAATGGAGTTCCTGTAAGTGGTACATTTACAACTACCACTAATGTAATTCAGTTATTGCCTGCATCAGGTACTGGATTGCCTTCAAACGTTACCATGACAGCTACCTTAAACGGGGTACCATACCCACCTAAAACTGCAACGGTTACACGATATAACATTATACAGACCATCACAGCTATTTCTGGTGCCTCCACACTATGCAGTGGTAGTTATAATTACAATTTCGGTTCAGAACAAGTTTTACCGGGGCAAAGCGTTTCTTGGAGCCTATCTAACAGTAATGTAGGTACTTTAAGCAATGGTTCTAACACGGGCGTCAACTTGAACCTAACTGGTAGCGGTGCTTTTACGCTCACGGCCACTATTTATGACGGATGTGGGCAATCGTATAGCAAAACTAAAAATATTCTTGTAGGCTCCACCATGCCCACTATAGATGGTTTTACATGCATTACAGATAGTGCACCATGTAATTTGAACGTAGCTGCCAATAATAATTATTTGTTGTTTTCATTGTCTGCAACTCTTGGCAGTTATGTGCCACAGGATTCTGATTGGCAATGGGAAAAGGTTTCCGGTAATTTTTATTTTTTGGAAAATAGTCAATACAATAGTAATACACGCAGTGGTAAGCAGGCTAATATATATCTAACCGGTCCAAATCCCACAGATAAGCCATTGCAATTTAAATGCCGGGTTAAAAATAGCTGTGGTTGGGGACCATGGAGATATTTTGTTTAGAACGATGGTACAACCACACCGCCAACACCGCCAACACCGCCATCCAAATACTACACTATAGCACCTAATCCAACAGGCGCTTATTTTGCACACATTACTTTAAAAGATCCCAATGTCGTCCCTGATAACTTCTATCCAATTGCTAAATTGTACTCAGCCTACGGCCAATTGCTATCTACCACCCAATTACTTAAATCAGGTGGAGATGTGGGCCTTAGTGGGTTCTCATATAACACGATGTATATATCGATTAGTTTTGGTAATCATTCCGAATCGCATACCATCCTTAGGTTTTAACTTATAGCCTGCCTTTTTAATGAGAATGATAAAGGCAGGTTTATAAAAACCGCCATCTACCTAAAAACCTCTTTCACTTAATAATGGTAATCGTAACCTAACAGCGTGCAATAACTCGGGATCTCTGTAGAAGATAAATTTTATAAAAAACCACATAAATTTTAGTCATAAAATATAAAGTCTTTATAACCAAAATATAAAAGTAACATTGACAACGTTTGTTAAGGGTCTCTATTAAAATAGCCGACCTTCCCGAAAGCACCGTACGCCCCGTTATGGAAGAGTTCCAAGCAGAACTGGAACGCAAGTTTTTAGAGAATAATGAGGAATAAACTAACTCGAGGCAGAGCCAACAAGATATTAAAATTCAAAAAAAAAAAAATCCATCCCGATGGCTATCGCGACCAAATAACTTTGAAAAGATTAGGGGCAAGACTAAATTCCTCAACAAACCCCTTAAAATACCCTTTAATTTCTTCCCTTGCCTTTAAAAAAGCGACATGTTTTTCTGCATCGTTGTCCACTACTTTTGAGGGGTCGAAAAAATTATGGTGCAAACGTTTGGCGCTTTTGCTTGGTATGATGTATGGGCAGTTTTCGTTGGCATGGTCGCAAACGGTTACAATATAATCGATTTCGACTTTTAAGTTTATAAAGATTTAAACCAGTCTTGGAAATATTCGCCCAATACTGGAACCAACTTTTTTTGTCCTTCAAATGCTCCGAGTAAACTAATTATCCAAAGCACTAACATGATAATGTTTAATATCCATCCAACAAATGGGATAAAAGACAGAATGAAGGCCACAATCATCAATCCTAACATTTGCCTGATGTAGAAGGAAGCGAATTCATTTTTAGTGTTATTGTTCATAAACAAAGCTATTATCCAGCCAATTAGCGTAATATGGGCTATGATTGCCACATTTTTACCGTCGTATAAAATGGGTTTGGCGTTTTCAGTAAACTGCGGAGCAGGGTCTTGACGATGATCGGCAAATTGATTAGCATCATCGTTAAGATTATCGTTAATATTTTTTTCGTCAGACATATATATTGTTTTTTTTAGTTAGAAGACTAAGATACTAAAAAAATGGATTTAAAATAAAAACTTATTGTTACCTAAACAACATAATGATGCCACCCAAAGCCGTGACCATGAGCACAAAACGTCTGTAATTTACATTCGATATGAGCTTAACCATATAAGCTCCCAAAAAAAAGCCCAGAATAACCATGGGTATTAAAACCGAATTTAAAACCAAAGTTTCTGCGCTTACGGTTTCCCAAACAAAAATATGAAAGGGCAATTTAAAGAGGTTTATTATGAAGAATAACCACGCTGCAGTACCTATAAATTCGTTTTTGGGCAAGCGCATGGCAAGAAAATAAATGTCGGAAATGGGGCCCGCTAAATTCCCTATCATGGTGGTAAACCCAGCAAGGAATCCAGCAGCGTTTGAAAACCATCTGTTGGTAGGAATGGCTGTGGATTTGCGGTTTTCCATAAAAAACATAATCAACACAGACCCAATGACAATGACCGCCATAGTACGTTTAAATATGATTTCGGAAATATCGTTGCCTACCCAAACACCCACCAAAACCCCGAATACCATAGCGGGCAACAGTTTTTTTATGTAATGCCACTGTGCGTGCTTGTTGTAATAAATCACGGCAAAAATATCGGCAAAAATTAACATAGGGAGCAGGATTCCCGTAGATGTTTTTTCACCAAAAACAAAAGCCAATATCACAACAATGATAATGCCTATCCCTTTTATTCCAGATTTCGAAAGGCCCAATAAAAAAACAGTAAAGCAAATGGCTATCCATTGCACTACCGATAAATGGAATGATTGTAAAACTTCGGAATAATTCAAATTGGTTGTTGGTTTGTGATTGGTTAAAAGTAAACTTTTTCTATGGAAGCGCATTTTGAATGTTTCGCAAAATCCAATTTTAATCTTATTGTCCCTATCGCCTTAACTGTTATTGTTTTGCTTTTGAAAAGTTAATCATTGTTAAAAAAAGGCCGGCAGACGAAAATGGCGTTCCATTAAAACAAAAAACAATATCTTTCTTGTTACTTTTGTTCCGTGAAAAGGTTAGGGTAGATTTTGGGCTTAAAATAGCCCAGTTTCGCACAAATAACCCTAGTTAAAAGTCATGACCTTTACCAATTTATTATCGGTCATTGACTTGAAAAAATATAAAATGATGAAGAAAACAGTTTTAATTTTAGTGTTGGTTTACTGTTCCAATATGTTTTCGCAAATTCTTGACCCTGTAAAATGGTCAACATCCGTTGAGAAAATATCTGAAACCAAATACAAGTTAATAACCAAGGCGTCTATAGAATCTGGCTGGCACTTATACGCTCAAAACGTTCCAGAGGGTGGCCCCATTCCAACAACATTTACTTATGATGATGAAGGTGGCGCCATTAAAATAATTGGGAATACCTCAGAAGATGAAGGGCATACCGTTGATGATCCCGTTTTTGGAATGATGATCAAGTTTTTTGAAAAAAGTGCCGTTTTTGAACAAACCATAGAAGTATCAGAAGATAAAAAAGCGGTTAACGGTACCGTGGAGTTTATGGTGTGCGACGATAGCCGATGCTTGCCCCCAACCGAGGTCGATTTGGTGTTCAACCTTGCCGCAAATACTTTGGTAACGGAAGATGGCACAAACACCAAAGAAACTGTCCGGACCATACCAGAAAATGAAACCGGTCCATTTCCAGAATCAGGCTCTAAAAAAGGGCTTTGGGGCATCTTTTTTATCGCCTTTCTTTCTGGTTTTGCAGCACTTTTAACCCCGTGCGTGTTCCCAATGATACCCATGACGGTTAGTTTTTTTACCAAACAAAGTAAAAATAAAGCCAAGGGCATCAGAAATGCTATAATTTACGGTATCTCAATCATCGTTATTTATGTGTTGCTAGGTACGCTTGTTAGCTTGATATTTGGTGCAGATGCACTTAATGCACTCTCAACAAATGTTTGGTTTAACGTTGCGTTTTTTATTTTACTGCTCGTGTTTGCAGCTTCATTTTTAGGGGCTTTTGAAATTATGCTACCCCATTCGTGGGCAAACAAGGTAGACAGACAAGCCGATAGAGGCGGATTGATTGGTATTTTCTTTATGGCATTGGCATTGGCCATAGTATCTTTTTCTTGTACCGGCCCTATTGTTGGAACTTTACTTGTTGAGGCAGCAGCTGGCGGTAACCAAATAGGCCCAATTATTGGTATGTTAGGGTTTTCATTGGCCATCGCTCTACCATTTGCTTTATTTGCTGCATTCCCGGGCTGGCTAAACTCCTTGCCAAAATCTGGGGGATGGTTAAATACCGTCAAAGTAGTTCTGGGGTTTTTAGAACTGGCTCTGGCATTCAAGTTTTTATCAAATGCCGATTTGGTATTGCAACTACATTGGTTAGAGCGAGAAGTGTTCATCTCTATTTGGATTGCCATATTTGGTGCCTTGGCATTTTACCTTTTCGGAAAAATACGATTACCGCACGATTCGCCAGTAACCTACATCTCAGTAGGCAGATTGGGTCTTGGGTTGTTGGTACTGTCTTTTACCATTTATATGGTTCCTGGGCTTTGGGGCGCACCGCTAAACTTAATCAGTGCTTTTCCGCCACCTCAGCATTATAGCGAATCACCCTATGGCGTAGGACATACCCAATTAGGTTCAGGCAATGTACAAGGAGGCAACCATGACGACCTCCCAGATGGCGCCCATTTGATGCCTCCCCATAATATTCTGACATTTAATGATTATGGCAAAGGTTTGGCCTATGCCAAAAAAGTAGGGAAACCCGTAATGATTGACTTTACGGGGCATGCTTGTGTGAATTGCAGAAAAATGGAACAAAATGTATGGGTAAAACCTAAAATATTGGACATTCTTAAAAATGATGTCGTACTCATCTCCTTATATGTAGATGATAAACGCCCGTTGGAAGCCGGTGAAGTTGTAGAATCCAAATTAAAACCAGGCAAAAAATTAAAGTACATTGGTCAAAAATGGAGTGAACTCCAAACCATAAAATACAAGACAAATTCACAACCGTTCTATGTGCTGATGGACCACAATGAACAAAACTTAATTGAGCCAGTAGGCTACACCCCAGATGTTGAGGAATACTATACTTGGTTAAAAACCGGTATTTCAAAATTTGAGTAAATTACATGGCTTATTTTTTATGTTTACCCCTATTATGAACGTGTTTTTTCCATATTGAGTGGGCGTTTGCAATGTTTTTGGCATTCAGCAATAAATCCACTGTATGGTACCTTTTTAGCATAAACACCCATTATAAACTGCTATAAAGTTTTTTTTGTGATGCTATATCCATAAATGGCAACTTAGTATCGCAATGATACCCGTTTGGATACATGGAATGAGGCACATAAAACCCAATCATATTGTAATTCATACCTTCTTCAAAACCTGTTGGGATGTTTTTTTTAATGATTGCCCGTAACTTCTCACTGGGTGCTTTTCGGTCTTCTGGAAGTTGTTGGATGTAATCTTCAGGTGAAATGGTTTTGTGCTGCATCATGTTAACTTTTAGATTTCTAAAGTTAAGAAAATTGTATAATTTTTTTAATCTTGATATTTTTTATGATTAGTCGCAACCTTTTACTACTTTTTGCATCTAAAGTATACCAACAACACTAAAATTTGTATAGTCATGAAATTAGCAAACACGTTCTTCCTAGCCATTTTTATATGCGCAATTACTTTTCAAGCTTGTAGCACAGTGGAAGACGCACCGTTAAAACCGTTCGATTCCATTGCCAAAGGACAACAAATGGTTGCAGCAAACAACAATTTTGCTTTTTCGTTGTTTAAGGAAATTGCCCAAACCGAAACCGAAAATAATTTTATGGTTTCTCCCGTAAGTGCTTCATTGGCTTTGGGTATGGTTTATAATGGTGCCGCTGCAGAAACCCAACAGGCTTTTGCCAATGTGTTTAGCTACGGCAATACCACATTGGAAGAAACCAATTTGGTTAACCAGAATATTATAGATAACCTAACACGCACAACTTCTGGGACCACTTTTGAAATTGCTAATTCGCTTTGGGTAAAAAACACTTTTCCCGTGAAGGAAACGTTCTTAGAAGCGAATAGAAAATATTACTTTGCAGAAGTACAAAACAAAGATTTTAGCGACCCAAAAACCTTGGAAACCATAAACAATTGGGTATCCAATAAAACCAACGGAAAGATTCCGGAAGTTTTAAATGAAATTTTACCAAGCGCTGTACTTTACGCCATTAACGCTCTTTATTTTAAAAGCGATTGGAAGTTTCGTTTTAAACCGGAGGATACCAAGCAACTCCCTTTTCAACTTGATAATGGCTCAGTAAAACAAATTCCTATGATGGCTATGGAACAAAATTTAAAATACTTTTCAAACACGGTATTTTCTTCAGTAGTGCTTCCTTATAAAAACGACAGATACACCATGACCCTGATGCTACCACATACCGATAAAACGGTAAATGATATTGTGGCAATAATGAACATAGAAAACTGGACGGATTGGCAGAACAACTATTTTGATAAAAATATAAAAATTACCATGCCTAAGTTTACTTTTTCATACGAGAAAACATTTAATAAAGCACTTACCAACTTAGGTTTAGGTATAGCCTTTACCGAAAACGCAAATTTTAGTGGTCTAAGTGATATGAATACACAAATCTCGTTTGTATTGCAAAAAACCTTTATAGATGTTAATGAAAAAGGCACGGAAGCTGCTGCCGTAACAATTGTAGGTATTGAAACTACTTCTGCTGGTGGACCACAACCATTTTTATTGAACCGTCCTTTTCTATTTGCCATCACCGAAAAAGAAACAGGCTCTATTTGTTTTATGGGTAAAGTAGGCGCTCCTGAATACGAGAAATAAAACTGCCATTGAAAAATTCAATTAACAAAATTCTGCTTTGATTTTATCGACAGGGCAAACGCTTTTAAAAACTTTGTCATTATTAGTAAAAACAGTATATTAGCATGTCAAATGGTAGAAGGTCTGC